>CBINJX010000017.1:0-14910 GCA_966251085.1 uncultured Verrucomicrobiales bacterium | reverse complement strand
GACGGTCTTCAAATACGCGCGGTGCTGTTCGGTGACTTCGAGCACTTCCTCGAGAGTTGTGATCCCTTCGCGTGCTTTGTCGATGCCGGCCATACGGAGGGTTTTCATACCCTCGCTGACTGCCTGATTTTTCACGATGGCGGCAGATGCCCGCTTGATGATGAGGCGTCGAATGGCTTCGGAAATCGGCAACACCTCAAGAATCGCCGCACGGCCGAGATAACCGCGCCGCTTACAGCGGTCACACCCCTGCCCCTTGTAGAACGGCACACCGTCCATCGACTCGATCCCAAGCTTATGAAAGATCTCCGGCTCCGGCATGAACTCTTCCTTACAGTTCGGGCAGATCCGGCGGACGAGACGTTGTGCGCAGGCGAGGATCACAGAGGATGAGATTAGGAACGGCTCAATCCCCATGTCATCCAGACGAGTGATCGCACCTGCGGCATCGTTGGTGTGAAGCGTCGAGAGCACCTGGTGACCGGTGAGCGCCGCCTTCACCGCGATGTCTGCAGTCTCGTTGTCACGAATCTCACCAATCATCACAATGTCCGGGTCCTGACGCAGGATCGAGCGCAGCGCATCGGCAAATCCGAGACCAATCTCCGAGCGCACCGCCACTTGGTTGATGCCCGGCAGCTGATATTCGATCGGGTCCTCTACAGTAACGATGTTGTACTCCGGATTATTGAGTTCGGAGAGTACCGAGTAGAGCGTCGTGGTCTTACCGGAACCGGTCGGTCCAGTGACCAGGATCATGCCATGCGGTGCATCCACAGCCTTCTTGAAAACACCGAGCGTGTATTCATCGAGCCCCAGCGCATCGACGCTTCCCGAGAGCGCTCCTTTGTCGAGAATACGGATAACGATCTTTTCGCCGTGGACGGTCGGCAGAATGGAAACACGGAGATCGACCTCTTTGCCCGAGACACGAATCCGGAAACGGCCGTCCTGCGGCAGACGACGCTCGGCAATGTCCAATCCCGCGAGAATCTTGATACGCGAGGCAATCGGCATCTGCAGAGCCTTCGGAGGAGAAGTCGCCTCCACCAGATTGCCGTCGATACGATATCGGAGCTTCAGTTGCCTCTCGAAAGGTTCGATATGAATATCCGAGGCCTTTTCCTTGAGCGCCTGAACCAGGATCAGGTTGACGATCTTAACGACCGGCGCGTCATCACCCGAAACCCCGAGGCGATCGATGTCGATATCCTCCTTCTTCTGGGCGATTTCCTCCACCTCCGCTGCACTCTCCTGCGCAGCCTCCTGCATCACCTTATCCATCGCCACAGCCGAACCGCCCACACCACTGAGCGCCTCAGTCACCGCGCGCTCGGTCGTGATCATCGGAACGATCTCGAGCTTCGTCCTCTGGCGTAGATCATCCAGCGCCAGAACGTTCAGCGGATCGGCCATTGCCACGAACAGCTTCGTACCGACTTTCGCAATCGGTGACAGTTTGTAGCTGCGCGCCATTTCCTTAGGCACGAGGTTCAGCACCTCTTCGGGAATCCGGAGCTTGGTGAGGTTCACCGGCGGCGTGTCCAGGCACCGGCCCATGGAAATCACCATGTCCTGCTCGGTGACAAACTGCTTGTCCGTCAGAATTTTCAGCAGCCGCCCACCCTGCTTCTTCTGCAGCTCCAACGCTTCATCGAGCTGCGACTGGAGCAACAGGCCGTCCTCCATGAGGACGTCCGCAATGCGTTCACCGAAAGATTTGATGCTCATGCCGAGAGGCGAAACGTGAGAGGTTCAGGTGCTGCCCCGACCTTGTACACCGACGAAAGCACCTGGCTGATTGCTTGCGGTGCGGCGAGATGCCACTGGATATTGTAGTCGAGGAGTTGCTGCGCAGTTTCCTTTGCGGCAGCGTCAAACGGGTTCGCGGTGGCGATCATGACCGTGCGGCTCATGATATCAAAGGGCACCAGCAATCGTTCGATACAGAGATTCTCAGGAAGCATCCGCACCACCGCGCGATCGACGTCGTAATACTCGAGCGGGATGTAAGCGAACTTGGAACGATCGATGATGCCACACAGCAGCGTCTCCAGATCGACCGAACCACGGCGGCAGATCTCGTCGATCAGCGAAATCGGCATCACGTGCGGCTGCCGGTCGCTGTTCTTTTTCGCCACGCGGTCGAGAGCCGAGCTGACAACCTCGTCCGGGACGAGTCGATGCTGCACCAGAAATTTTCCGAGTGCCTCGTTGCCTTCATTTGAGAAAGTCGTCTCCCCGGGGGTAATCAGCTTCGGAGCCGAGATCCGTTCCGCCCCTTGCGTCTGGCTGGTGGCTATCAGCGTTGGACCATCGGCCGGGATGGTCTGGTACTCGATCTCAGACGCGTCGAGCATCTGCGCGTTCGGCTGCAGGACGTCTGGCAGACTTGCCGGATTCAGAGTCCCCGGTGATTTGAGCTGCTCACGAGTCAACCGCTCCTCCAGTTCGCTCATTGCGGAGATCACCTCTGAATTGCCCGGATCCAGCTGCAGGACCGCCTCGTATTCGAGCATCGCCTGAGAGAGCTGCCCCTGCTCCAAATAGGCATCAGCCAGGCGTTTTGCGATCGCGGAGGCATCTTCAGTGCGCCCCACCCGGAGGTAGGCCTCTTTCAAAATCTCCATCGACTGGCAGTCCTGTGGACTTGCCTGGATGATCACCTCAAACATCTCAATCGTCTGAAGGATCTGCTCCTGCTCCTCAGGCGATATGGTGGACGAGCTTAAAATCATGAGCGGTTTCTGAGAGAGCTTAAAGCGTGCCGCGTGGGGGAAGTTGAGAGTTGAGAGTTATTCGTTGAGAGCCAGCACCGGCGGATCAGAGCCGCGGAGCGTGGCGGGAAGGAGCGGCCCGCCCCTGCGACGCCGCACTTTCATTCACGCTCGGCTCTCTGCCTCCCGCTTCCCGGTTCCAATGCCCCTTCCGACCCAGTGTGAGGGTCCGGTCGAAGAACTGATCAAGCGTCATTTCGCCCCGACAGGTGGAGCAGCGTTTTTGAAGATACGGACCCCTTTGGATTCATAGGCGAATCCCAAGCCTGACAAACCAGTGATATAACGCAGAGCTTCCGAAGTGGGAATGTTCCTGAGCGACACGGTGATGTCAGGTTTGTCCCCAGGCATTGGCGTGTAGAAGATCTCGATCCCACTCATCGCACTGATCGCCTTTAATGCCTCAGCTGGCGTGGCATTCTCAAACTCAAGCTCCGGGAGAATAATCGACATGGCAACCCGGAGGATCACCTCCTTATTCGGGTCATGCTTTTTTAGAGCTGCGACGGAATCACCCGTTGTGCACAGCAAAAATGCGGCTGCGATAAGGACAACAGTATTCTGAGGGGAGAGCATCTTCATAGTTGCATCCGTTTAACGCCTTTTTGACGTGCAGAAAAGTCGATACCGAAGCTCACCTGCACCTAAGCGTGGACACCACACGAGAGGCTGCGTGGATTGCGCAGAGCAGCCAGCCGTGCACGACCAAACCGGCCTCTGCGCCTCCTGCGGGTTTGGTAGAGGTGAGGAACAATCCGAGAGGAAAGAACGGCAGTAGTGTGATTGCGGTCGGTGCCGTGCATAGTAAGGCGAGAATCCATGCAGCCGCATACGCAAGCGCTCGGGTCTTTTTGTTGGGAGGCATTGCTAGTCGCATAGTAGCGATTCACGCGTCCACCGGCTGGCGAGAGCGAACGCCAGCAGGTGAGTGACAGGCCGGTCGAATGCGGATGTTAGGCGAAGCGGGGCTGCCCGGAAACAATATGACACTTCAGTCTCGAATCGCGTACAGCGCCAACCCGATGCCAGCTCCGAGCGATGTAACGAGTGACAACGTCGCGCAAGAGAGATTATCTTCGTAGCTGAGCGGTTCGTCGCCGAGTGCGTATCCAATGTAAAATCTTCGGACGCCGGCAGCGTCCCACACCTGCCGCGCTGGCCCTGGGAGATCCGAAATCTGATGGCATAGGCGGTGAATCGTCTCATCTGGGGTGCCGCATGGCAGCGGAGCAAAGTAGATGTGCGAACGATGAGTGTCGCATGAGACTACCTCGACAGGTTCGCCCAGTGCGGTGAACCAGCGAACATACTCGTCGTATGGGTGGTCCGTTTTGATTTCCACCTCTACACTGATAAAGCGAGTCTTGCGTATCATTGCGCGAGTGGTGTCGCCTAACGATTTGCGACCTGAACGACGGACGCGAACGGCGCGGTCGATGCTCGAGTTTGTGGTGCGCAGCAGCGACCGTGACGCGACCAGACGTTCGGTCCAGAGAGTGGGTTAAGCCTCATGGCTTCGTTCTGATGTCTGAGCTGTCTCCCGTCGTCGATGTAGCTTGCGACAGAGACGCGCCCCCACATCCTTCCAGAAAAGCGCGAAGGAGCAGCACATAAAGATACCAATGAGCGTAGCTCCGGCGCAAGACCAGGTCAGAATGGCCCACCAACGGCCCGGAAAGGACCCGAAAAACCTCAGATGATCCCTTCGGCATCTCGCGAGATACGCCGGGTATCATGAGATGATCTCTGGCGCATCACGCTTGATGTGCCGGGGATCTGGCGTGATCGCTGGGCCATCAGGAGATGATATCCCGGGCATCAAGAGATCATATCCGGAGTATCAGGCGTGATAGCCAGCGCATCATCTGATGATCGCTGTGCGATCACGCGAGATCGGCTGGGCATCAGGTGATGATCCCGTGCCGATCAACCGAGATGCGCCAGAGACCAGGCATGATACCGCGGGGATCAGCATTGATGCGCAGGATATCACGGGAGATACACCACGTATCTCGTGAGATGCGTCAGGCATCTCGCCTGATGCGCAGGGGATCACGCGAGATGCGGTGGATATCTCGTCAGATGCACCAAACATCATACGAGATGCGGCGGGCATCACGGGTCGATCAGTGGTGATCGCAGCCGCATCTCCGGCCTTATCGCAAAGAAGAAGAGCGCTCCCGCTTTCCTCCAAAAATCAGCAGCAGGGACGCCGCAGCCACTTTGGTGTGTCCGAATCGTATTACACAGGCTGCGCCATCGGAACAGCTTCTTCCTCCGGCATTCTCATTCTCCTCCCCGCCCTGGCCGATCCTCGTGCGGAAAGCCGACTGGCCCCCTCACACACTTTGTCGCCGAGCCTCTCACCCAGTGAACCGATCTCCTCGCGGGCACCACGATAGATCGATGCCGCACCAGAACTCACGGTCGCCCCCATCTCGGATGCCATCTGCCCGAGCGCCTCATTCCTTCTCTGTCCACGCTCCGCAAGATTTCTTTCGGCGACCCAGAGCTGTTCCATGGCCCAATCCACAAGACCAAGTCCGACAAAATAGACCTCTTTCAAAGGCTTGAGCGTTTGCCTCCCGACCTGCCGTGCCCTGCGCGTCTGCGGCGCGACATCCTCCGGGCCGATCTCCTCGACTGGAACCATCCGTTTCATGACGCGAGTCGGCGCTTTTTTCACTGCCCGACGCCTTGGCGAAGTACTACCTGCGCGTGTCCGTACTGTCCTCTCTGCTTTGGTCGAAGTTGCGGTTGCCATGGCTCAGAAATTCCTCCCTCTTGAAGTTGCGTGCTAACTAAAAGTTTCGAGCCCGCGATCACACGCGGTTGGCGGTGTGATCCCCTACCGCCACACTATTTCGTCCACGCCCTGCCCCCCGTCCGTAGCTTCTACGCTGCGGGAGCCAATTCACGGGTGCGCTTCCGCCGTACAGGGACAGCTTTCCTGGCAGTCGCTGGCTTCTTTGTATTGGTAGAGCCACGACGTTTCCGAGTCCCCTCGCCTGCCGGGATCTCTACCGGGAAGTCGATGACCTTGTCGGTTTTCTTCTTCCGCGCAGTGGCGCGAGGTTTGGGCGTGCGTTTTTTCGGCTTCGCCTCCAGAGCGATGTGCTTTTCGTTCAGGAGAGTCTCCGCCTGAAAGAGTGTGATCGCCCGCTTTGCCACCTGCCGGGTATCGAACCAGGAGTATGCGGCCGCTCCGGCGGCGCCGATGATTGGTAGCCCGAACCGCCACAACGCACGACCGAGAAGCGAGATGGAAGCCCGCCGGATGATGGCACGCTCGGCCACTCGCACCACGACGTCGCGGGCGACCTGGCACGCCATATTCCTGAAGAGGCAGTACACCATCTCCTCCTGCTTGACGGGCGGCTTCATGCCAAAGGCGGCAGCGATATCGGCAACGAGCTGCGCCTGCAGGTTCCAGATCGCAAGCAGTTCCGGCACCGCGGTGAGAAGCCCCAGCGGACCGGGTGGCAGGGAAAAGCTTCCCGAAATCGCGGCGGCTTTGAACGAAGCGACCCGGGTCAATTCCCGTGCACGTTCAATCGGGCTGGCACTGCGCGGCTCCAAACTGAGAGGAGAACCGGCGGCGAAAGCTTCGCTCAGGGTGACAATTGCTTTCGGCAGGGCCAAACCTTCAACTCCATCCAGCACACGGGCCAGATCGAAGTTCGTGGTCTTGCGAGAAGCTTTGCTGAGTGTGGACATGCAGGGGTGATCGGATGGCCCGCAATGTGCCTCACTTCCCTTCAATTTCCACAAGACCGTCGCCATTGTTTCGGGACTGTCACCGCGGTTTCACACAATTGTCACACGTGGGAGGAGGGATGAAAGCGTGCAATCCGATCTGCGGCTTTGGCCTTTGGGAGAACGCCCCGAAGTGGGCCACTCCTGATTCGAGCCTCTCCTATTCAATTAGCCTCTTTGCGCCCCTCACTCCCGTCCCAGATCACTGGACGAAGGTACCGCTCCCTTTTTGTACGCAAGCAGTAGCGTGATCGCCCACCAGATCAGATTCCCCCCGGCTGGGAGGAACCCACGGCGGACTCCCTGAAAAATCCCAAGCACAACGAGGCCGACGATCGACATACTGGTGAGATCGACTCGGCCCGCTGTGATCCCATCGAGCCGGGAATCCAGGATCTTTGCGCCTTCATTGACCTTGGCGGCGAGGCTGCGTCCGGGTGTCAGAGCCGTGGGAGCCACGGCAAACAGATGATGTTCCTCTGCAAACCGCGCAATCGCTTCGGGCGTGGAGCGGTGATGGATCAGGACACTTCCCGTATGTGGATTCGCCTCCACTCTTTCCACTCCCTCGCAGTGGCTAAGCTCATCCCGCACCCGTGCGAAATAGGCGACGTTTCGCTTTCGGCGCGGGATACGAAGACGAAGACGACGGGTGGTCTGATGGCTAATGTTCGCTTGTGGCGGCATGCTCCTCCGGTTTCTCCGACTCTGGTCGTTTCGCTCTGGTCCGCTTCCGCGCTGGTCTTCGCCGCGGAGGCCGTTCCTTGAAATCGTGCTCCTGCTCCTGCCGTGCTTGAGCTGCTGCGGCCTGTGCTTCCATGTCGGCCTGGGCTTCTGCAAAAATGTCCTCGGCGGATTCCTTCAGGTGAGCAGCGGCTTCCACTCCCTTTTCGAAAATCCGGATGCCGGCCTTGAGAGCCGCCTTGGCCACGGGTTTCAGGGCGCCCGCATTTTCACTATTCGATTTACCGGCCCAGTAGCCGACCGCTGCACCGATAAGAAATTGCCACATGGTGAGGAGGTGCTCAGTGCTCAGCGCTCAGAAGTCAGTAATCACTGCTACGCAGCTCGTTCTCTTCTACGGAGTACTGAGCACTGAGTACCGACTTACTGATTCACTGATCATTCTCCCTTCGCACCCGACTGGCACCATTGCGCGCAGCCTTTCGCGCTTCGTTAATGAAAAATGGAATGATCGCGCCGCCGAGAGTGATTACCCAGTCGACGGGACCGAGCGGCGTTGCGCCAAGCACACGCCGGATTCCAGGCACGAACGCGGCAATTGCCTCGAGGGCAAATCCGGTTCCGACGGCCATCGGGATTCTTGGATTTGGAGCAAGTCCGTCGCGCGTTCCATCCGGGTAGAGATCATCGAAGATGCTGTGCTGCTGGGAACGAGCGCTCCATGTATGAACGAGTTGCCCGGTCACGAGGCTGAAAAATGCGAGACTGTTTGCCTGCGGTCCGCGCCCATAGCGCGAGAGCCCATAGGCAAAGCTCGCCAGCGCGCCGGCTGTAATCACAGAAGCATCCGCCGAAAGCCGGAAGAGATCGTCGCGGCCGATGATCGGAGTTCCAGGAGCTTTCGGGTGACGCCGCAGCACATCACCCTCCGGAGGTTCCGAGGCAAGCGCCAGCTCCGGGAAGATGTCGGAGAGTAGATTGATCCAGAGCAACTGAAGTGCGGTCAGCGGCTGCCCCATGCCGGCCACGAGCGAGACTAGGCACATCAGGATCTCGGTCATGTTCGTCGCCAGCAGGAAACTGATCGCCTTGCGGATATCATCCGAGATGGCTCTCCCCTCCTCTATCGCGTTCAGGATCGAGCGGATGTCGTCATCCAGCAGAATAATATCCGCAACCTTCCGGGCGACCTCCTTGCTGCCGATCGCAATGCCGATATCCGCAGCCTTCAGCGCGGGCCCATCGTTGATCCCATCCCCGGTCATCGCCACCACGCAGCCAGTCGCCTGCAGCGCGCGGATGATCCGCAGCTTGTGCGACGGATTCACCCGAGAGAAAACCTGCACATTGTTTGCGAGTCCCCTGAGCACCTCCGGGGCGAGTTCCTCGATCCGGAGAGAGTCGAGCATCTCCAGGTGCGGACCTCCGCTCAAGTTCAGCCTCCGCCCGATCGCCTGGGCTGTGGCGCTCTGATCACCCGTGATCATGATCGTCCTCAGCCCAGCTTGATGGAATTGAGCGATAAGATCCTCCGCCCCGGGTCTCAACGGATCCTCCATTCCAATCAGCCCGGCCCAGACCAGCTCATGATCGTCGCTGGACTCCTCCTGCTCCCATTCGCGAAAAGCAATCCCAAGCACCCGCAGCGCCTTTCCCGCCATTCCTTCATTCTGCGCACGAATGACATTCCGGTCGGAGTCACTCAGCGGTTCGATCCGCCCGTCCCGGAGGATCGCCGAGCAGCGCACGAGCACTTCGTTTGGCCTGCCTTTCACCGCCACCAGAGTCCCGCCTCCCGGTATCTGGTGAAGGGAACTCATTCGGTTCCGCCGCTCACTGCGCTGCTTGATACGCCAGACGGGAAACAATTCCCTTAGGGCAAGCGCATCGACCCCGGCCTCGAGCGCTGCCTGCACGAGCGCCTTTTCCGTGGATGAGCCGTCGAGAATCACGCCTCTCTCCTCCGTCGGGATGACCTTTGTCTCGTTACACAGCACCGCAATTTCCAGGAGCCGCCGCACCTCCGGTGAAGCAAGGTCCGCAGGTTGATCCGAGCCGATCCGGATCCCTCCGCTCGCGGTTACGATCTCCGCGACCGTCTGCTCATTCACAGTCAGCGTTCCGGTTTTATCCAGGCAGATCGTATGCACGGACGCCAGTGTCTCGATTGCATGAAGCTGCCGTACCAGGACACCGCGGGATTCCAGCCGGCGCACCCCACGGGCGAGCGTCATCGTCGCCACGGCGGGCAGTCCCTCGGGGATCGCTGCAATCGCCAGCGAGATGGAAGTCCTCAACATCTCCAGCAGCGAATGGCCGCGCAGCAGACCGGCCACGAACACGCCGCCACACGCCAGGACCGAAATCGCCACGAGTTTACCGCCCACCTCGCGGAGCTGCCGCTGCATCGGCGTCTCGGGCGCCTGCGATTCACCAATCAATCGTTGAATCCGGCCGATCTCAGTCTCCCCTCCCGTGGCAACCACCACGGCAAGCGCCGCGCCTCCCGTCACCACCGTGCCCCGGTACACCATGTTCACGCGGTCCCCGAGCGCAACCGACCGGTCCGCTACCATCTCGGCAGTCTTGGTGACGTTTACGCTTTCCCCGGTAAGCGCCGATTCATCCACGGAGAGATGCTCCACCTGCAGCAAGCGCGCATCCGCGGGAACCACGTCCCCGCGCCTCAGGATCAGCACATCACCAGGCACAATTCCGGAGACATCCAGCTTCACAGGACGACCGCCTCGCAGGACCGTTGCATGCCTTTCAGGTCCCTCCTCCAGAGAGTGGATCGTTCGCTCGACCTGTCGCTCGGTATGGAAACCGAAAAGTGCATTGATCAAAACCACCGCCCCGATCACGGCGGCATCCGCAAGTCCGCCCGTCGCAATGGAAAGCACAGCAGCCCCACCGAGCAGAGCAACCGGCAAACTCTTGAACTGACCAAAAAACATGGCCAGCTCAGACCTCTGCCGTCCCTGCGCGAGGATATTTGCGCCGATCCTCCGGAATCTTTCCGCCGCTTCCTTACGCGTAAGTCCGTCGCGCCCGGTACGCATCGCAGTCAGGGTTTCTTCCGGACCGAGAACATGCCATGCGTTGGAATCGGTCTCACTTGTCCCGGTCGAACCGGCAGGCAACATGGGCTCCGCGTGTCCTTTGCTGCCGTGTATCCTCGCAGTGACGGACATTTGGTCGAGTTCCAGATCCCGCAACATCGCCTCCACGGCATCCAGTATTTTCTGCAGATCCAGATCCGTGCTGAAAACAATCAGGACGGTGCCGGTGACGTGGTTTGCACTCGCTTTGCGCACACCGGGTACGGAAGGCAGCAGCGACTCCAGTCCGGATTTCATTTCCGCGGAACGGTACAATCCCTCGACCCGGACACGCAGCCGTCCCGGCACGGCGGTATGAACCGGCGTGATTCGTCGCCGCCCTCGTGTTGAGCGCTCCCGTTTTGTCGTCCTCGCGTTCACGATCCCGTGACTCTTCGCTCACGGGGAGAACGGCGTACGTGCCCATGTCACGATTTGATGACGAAAGCGCCGCGGCAGGTAGATCGCGACACAGATCAAGTATCCGCAGTGAGGCCGCCCGATTCTTTACCCCAAGTGAAATTTCTCTTTGCGCACTCATGGAACGCCCCGTATATCGGCCACGTGAATTTCCAGCATTGGTGGCACCACTAAGACGGGCCTGAACCGGCCGCAGCCGGTTCGGTCGTCGCCACCGTGCGTCGAGTTTTGGCCCGATGATTCGTCCGAATCGTCGGGCTTTTTGTTTTATCCCATCATGACCAGCCTGCCTCAGTTCAAGTACAACGCCGACGGACTCATCCCCGCGATCGTTCAGGACGCCACGACCCAGCGCGTACTGATGATGGCGTGGATGAACGAAAGCTCCATTCGTTCGACTCTCGAGACAGGCCTCATGCATTACTGGAGCCGCTCCCGGCAGAAGTACTGGCTCAAGGGTGAGACCAGCGGGCACACGCAGAAGGTGCTCCGATGGTACGCCGACTGTGATGCCGACACCTTGCTGTTTGAAGTGGAGCAGATCGGCGGCGCCTGCCATACGGGCCACCAGAGCTGCTTCTTCCAGGAACTCGACCGGAACGGATCGCCGCTCGCAGTTCAGGAAACGAAAGTTTTCGATCCGGAGCAGACTTACCAATCCGCATGAATTCCATTCCCCTACAGCCCAGCCTGGAAGCGTTTCGCACGCTCGCAAAGCAGGGCAACCTGATCCCCGTTTATACGGAGATCATCGCAGATGCCGAGACTCCCGTTTCCGCGTTCCAGAAGATTGACGAGGGCGGGTACTCCTTTCTCCTCGAGTCCGTTGAAAAGAGCGATCAGGCCGGACGATTCTCCTTCGTAGGCTCAAATCCACGTATTCTTTTTGAGAGCCACGGACGCAAGATCCGGATCACGGAGAACAGCGAAACCCGGGAATACGAGACTGCGACTGATCCGCTCCGGGAATTGCAGGATCTGATGAGCCGTTATCAGCCAGTGCTTTCGCATCTGGCGGATAGTATGCCGTCGCGCTTTGGGGGCGGTGCAGTCGGTTACCTGTCGTACGACATGGTGCGGTTCTTTGAGCCGAGCATCGGACCGGCCCCGAAGGATGAGTTGGGGCTGCCCGAGTCGTGCTTCATGATTGCCGAGACGGTGCTGATCTTCGATCACCGCACCCGGCGGCTGCGGATTCTTTCAAATGCGTATGTAAACGACGGCAAGGTCGATGAGGCGTATGCAGCAGCGGCAAAGCAGATCAACGAGATTGCCGTCCGTCTCTCACGTCCGACGAGCCTGCCGGCGGTCTTCACCCAGACTGCGCCTCCGCAACTCGTTCCCCAGAGCAATACCAAGCCCGAGGAATACATGCAGTTTGTGCGGGATGCACATGAGTACATTCATGCGGGTGACATCTTCCAGATTGTGCCCTCGCAGCGCTTTGAGACGGAGTACACGGGGGATCCGCTCGCCCTGTACCGTTCGCTGCGGTTCGTGAATCCTTCGCCGTATATGTTCTGCCTCAAGTTTGCAGGGCGTTTCGCGCTGGTGGGCAGTTCACCAGAGGTGCATGTGCGCGCGATGAATGGCCAGATCGAGATCCGTCCAATCGCAGGCACCAAACGACGCGGCGCTACTGATGAGGAGGACGATAGCAACGCACAGGCGCTACTCGCTGATCCGAAAGAGCGGGCGGAGCATCTGATGCTCGTCGATCTCGCCCGGAATGACGTCGGCCGCATCGCCGAGTACGGCAGCGTCTATGTGAGCGATTTCATGACGATCGAGAAATACAGCCACGTCATGCACATCGTCTCGCATGTCACCGGGAAACTTCGCCCGGATAGGAATGCCTACGATGTGATGCGCGCGACCTTCCCTGCTGGCACCGTCAGCGGTTCGCCCAAGGTCCGCGCTATGCAGATCATTAACCAATTCGAGAAAAGCAAACGCGGTGTCTATGCAGGCGCGGTCGGTTATTTCGGTTTCGATGGGAATCACGATTCCTGCATTGCACTCCGCACGGTAGTCCTGAAGGACGGCAAAGCCTACGTGCAGGCGGGAGCCGGCGTAGTTGCGGATTCCACTCCCGAGGGCGAACATCAGGAAACCGTAAATAAAGCCATGGGAATGATGGCTGCCATCTCCCGCGCCAAAGCCGCCCAACCATCCTGCTGAGCCATGCTACTGGTCATCGATAACTACGACTCGTTTACCTATAATCTCGTCCAGTACTTCGGCGAACTCGGCGCCGAACAGGTGGTGAAGCGGAACGATGAGATCACGCTGGAGGAAATCGCTGAGATGAAGCCGGAGCGGATTGTAATCTCGCCCGGGCCTTGCACTCCAAAAGAGGCCGGGATCTCGAGTGATGTGATCCGGCAGTTTGGAAAAACCACACCGATCTTCGGCGTCTGTCTCGGACATCAATGCATCGGAGATGTCTTTGGTGGCGATGTAGTCCGCGCTGGGCGACTCATGCACGGGAAGACCTCCCCGATCCTGCACAATGGCACGAGCGTCTTCAAAGGCCTGCCAAGTCCCTTCGAGGCCACTCGCTACCATTCGCTGCTAGTGAAGCGGGAAACCTTTCCCGATTGCCTGGAGATCACGGCGGAAACTGCCGAGAAGGAGATCATGGGATTGCGTCATCGTGAATTTCCGATCCACGGGGTCCAATTTCACCCGGAGTCGATCCTGACTCTCGAAGGCAAGCGGCTGCTTCAGAACTTTTTGGAGCTTTAGCTGGCGGCTGCGGAAGTACTCAGTACTCAGTACTCAGTGCTCAGAATTCAGTAGCTCGCCAACGCCGCGTGATACTGAGTACTGACCTCTGAGCACTGAGTACTCCCTCCCCCTGCCCGCTCATCCGCCCAGTGGTGATCGATACCTTGGTAATGATACGACGAATCAGCGAATGGTGGGGGCGCATGGAAAGACGCGTCCAATCAATTCAGCCGCCGCAAGCGCGCCGAATCGCGGTTGCTATCGTCGGCTTCACTGTTCTGACTCTAGGGATAGCAATGCTTCTGCTGCCTGGCCCTGCGCTTGTGGTAATCCCGGCAGGACTGGCAATCCTTGCCCTTGAGTTTGCGTGGGCAAAGCATTGGCTGGAAAGACTCAAGGAGTTGGCGCTCCAGGCCAAGGAGAAGGTGACTCCCAACCGAACGTCATCGTCATCTACTACGACGCGTTCTTCTCCAGGTTCCGGGCATTCCTCACCGAGCCGGGAGACCGGCAGCAGCAGTCAACGAATTCCTAACTGAGGATCGGCAAACCGCTCGCCGAATACCGCGGCGCTAACGTCAGCCACTTCCTGAACGGAGACCGGTCGGCCGCATTCACGCTCCACGCTGGTCATTTCCACTCCGACAATTCCGCACGGGGTGATCTGCTGAAAGGGCGAGAGATCGCCGCAGACGTTTAGCGCAAATCCGTGCATGCTGATCCAGCGACGTACTCCGACACCAATCGATGCGATCTTTCGCTCGCCTACCCACACGCCGGTAAGACCCTCGCGACGTTCGCCCGCGACTTCGAACTTGTGCAGAACATCGATCAGCCCCTCCTCTAAGGCTCTGAGATAGCGATGTAAATCCTGTCCACGGGGCTTGAGGTCGAGAATGGGATATCCAACGAGTTGGCCTGGACCGTGATAAGTGGCCTGCCCGCCCCGGTTGATCTTTACGAGTGGATGCGGGAGGTGCTCCGGATCGCCGAGGCTCGATTGATCAGGGGTTCGCCCGATCGTGTAAACGGGCTCGTGTTCGAGAAGGAGGAACTCATCGGGAGCGTCCGATGATTCTATCTTACGAGCGACTGTCCGCTCCTGCAGCGCAAGCGCCTCCTCGTAGCCGATCCGGCCGAGCCAACGGGTTTGTATCGAGGGAAGAGTCATCACTTAGATTTGCACCATTTGCCCCACACCGGCGCGAATGGTGTCGGTAGCCTGGAAATGAGTCATTCCGATCGCAAGGGCGTCGGCGGCGTCGGATGGAGGGTTTTCGGTCAGCCCAAGGAGCGCGCGGACCATGAAACCGACCTGATCCTTATCCGCCCCGCCCCTCCCGACGATCGCCTGCTTCACCCGGCGTGGCGCGTATTCATAAATCGGCAAGCCTTTCTCCGCCGCAGCAAGCAGCGCGGCACCACGTGCACACCCCATGATG
>CBINJX010000016.1:0-15067 GCA_966251085.1 uncultured Verrucomicrobiales bacterium | reverse complement strand
CACACACGGCTAATAGCCGCATCAACCTGAACGGTTTCGATCAAACCGTGGCTGGTCTCATCGGCACTGGTATCGTGCAGAATTCAGAGACGGCTTTGATTGCTCCAGCAACGTTTACTCTAAACGTGCCGGGCTCAAACAGCTACAGTTGGACCGGCTTGATTCGCGACAGGGCAGATGTGGCAGGCGGTGCGCTCACTCTCACGAAAACAGGCACCGGCGAGCAGGTGATGATTTTTTCCATCACCAACCCAACGTATTACGGTGCGACAAACGTGAACGAAGGGCGGCTGGTTTTTGGCAGCACGCTCGCGGCGCCGGTCTGGAGTACTTCGGGAATCAATGTTGCGGCAGGAGCGGAGGTCGGCCTCACGGGTGCGGGCGCAGGTGTCGTGAGTTGGTCCGAAGGAGTCGTGATTTCTGGTGCGGGTAATCTCGTTCGGCTTGGTGACGATACGAACATCGTCACGATCACAAACCCGACGAACTCCTTCACCGGCCACACGAAACTCAGCGGGACCGGTACGCTCGCAGTTTCCTCGCTGGCGAATATTGGCGTCAACAGCCCGATCGGCCGTGGCGATAACACGAGTGCTGCGACAAACGCAGCCTCGCTGATTTTCGACGGCGGCATTCTGCGTTACACGGGCGCGGCGGTGAGCTCGGATCGCCTTTTCACGCTGACCTCAAAGGGCGGAGCTATCGATGCCTCCGGCAGCGGTGCTGTGAACCTCAACAACAGTGGAGCCATCGCGGCGAGTGGAACGGGAGCCCGGACATTGACTCTCACCGGAACAAACACTGGCAACAATACACTTGCGGCAGTGCTTGTGGATGGTGCTGGCGGTGCAACTTCGGTCGCAAAAGAACAGGAAGGCAATTGGGTTCTCACGGGCGCGAGCACCTATACAGGGACGACGGCGGTCAATGCCGGACGCCTGCAACTCGAGGGAAATGCGGCGAGCGGCACGCTTACGACATCCAATCTCTCGGTGAACACCGAGGCCACCTTTGGATTCACGGCAGGTACTGGTAGTACGCTCACGCTCGCGAATACGTTCACCTTCGGCGGCGGTACCACCGTTCTGGACCTCGGTTCGGCTGCGGGAAGCGACAAGATCGTTGCCAATACGCTCGCTCTGACGGCGGATAGCGCGATCTCCTTCAACCAGATCGGCCTCTATGAGGTCGGTGCGACCTACACGCTCGCGACGTATAGCGCCCTCAGCAATGCGGGAGGCTTTACCCTCAGCGGTTTCTCCGCCGGCCGACTTTCCCTCACCCCCGTGCTCGGGCCAACGGCGCTTACGATGACGCCGGTGCTGGACAGTGCAGTCTGGAACAATGCAGCCGGCGGCACATGGGGTGCCGGGCCTTGGACTAACTACACTCCGAACGCCACAGGGGATGCGGCCTTCTTCGGCCCAGCGCTTACCGCGAACGGAGCGGTCACGCTGGATGGGGCAAAAACAATCGGCTACATGACCTTCGATAATGCCAATGCCTCTTACACGATTGGCACAGCCGGTGGCATGAACCTGACGTTTGAGAATGCGGATACCGCGGCTGCGCAGGTGGTTGTAAACGCCGGAAATCATACGATCGCGGAGGACGCGATTCTCCTGAGCGATGTGGCGATTTTCACACCGACATCTACCAGCCTGACCATCAGCGGTTCGTTGATCGGTTGGGATAGATCGATTACGAAAAACGGTGCGGGAACGTTGACCCTGAGCGGTACTAACGACTTCGGCGGGGTCCCGGGGACGGGGCTGAATATCAACCAGGGGAAGGTTGTTCTCGGCAGTGAAACTGCGCTTCCCGCCATGGGAAATCTCAACGTCAACAGCGGTACGCTCGATCTGAATGGGAATGACACAACGACCGGCCTACTTGCGGGCGGCACCGGCGGAACCATCACGGATACTGCGACGACGCCCGGCACGACGACCTTCACGATTGATCAAGCCGGACCATCGACTTTCGGAGGCACACTTCTGGATGGTTCGAACCGGAAGCTGGCCATCGTGAAACGCGGTGCGGGAAGCATCACTCTCGGTGGTGCGAATACCTTCAGCGGCGGATTGACGATCGCTGGTGGAAGCGTGATCGCTGCGAGTGGCACCGGAACCGCGATTCCGGGAAATATCACGATTGGTGACGGCTCCGGAATTGCCGCATGGCTCATCAGCGGTGCGATTACGCAACAGTATGGTTCAGATACGGTCGTGACGTTTGCGAATGGCGGCACGGACGCGAAGTTCCAACTGCGGGGAACGAATCAGACGCTTGCCGGTATCGATTCCACGACAGCGGATGTTCTCGCGATCATTCAAAATGACGAGGCCTCGGCAGCCGGTTACATCGGCGATCCAGGAGCCGCTACGCTAACGCTGAATACTGCGACCGATCATAGCTTCCACGGGATCATCCGGAATCAGAACGGCGGTCCGCTGAGCATCACGAAAGATGGACCTGGTACGCAGGAGCTCATCAACAATCCGAACACCGTTGGCTTTACCTACACCGGTGCCACTACGATCAACGGCGGGAAACTCGTGCTGAATCTCTCCGGTGCGACTGCGGCTGGATTTGCGTCCAATATTGTGGTCAACGGTTCCGCCACGCTTGGGCTGAATGGTTCATGGGCGCTCGCTCGCCCGGTGTCAGGGAGCGGTAATGTCGTGAAGGAAGGTGACGGCACAGTGACAATCTCCAGTGCTCTGACCCACACCGGCCGGACTACCATTGAAGCAGGGGCGCTCCTCCTCACTGGTTCTCTCTCCGCAACGTCTGTGATCGATGTGCATAGCAATGCACTGTTCGACGTCTCCGGGGTTGCCGGAGGATTCAAAGTCGGCGCGGCGCAAACGCTAACAGGTGAAGGCCTCATCCTCGGGGCGACCACCATCAATGGTACGCTGGAGCCCGGGGATGACATTGGCACTTTGCTCACCGATGCGCTCACGTTTGGCGATGGCAGCGTGTTCAAGCTGGAGATCAATACCAGCGATGTCACCGCCCTGGCAGGAGCCTCGGATCTCGTGGACATCAACGGTGCGTTCTCCCTCAGCACCGGGATCGCGCCGACGCTGAGCCTGAGCGATCTCGGCAGCAACGCCGTGCTCGCCGCCGGGACGAAGTTTACCTTCATTACCTACACCGGCATCTGGAATGGCGGACTGTTCCAGTTCGGTGGGAATACCATCCCGGATGAAGGTCTCTTCACCTTCGGCGCAAACGTCTATCGACTCGACTACAATGCGGACGGAAACAGCGTTGCGCTCTTCGCCGTTCCGGAACCGAGTGTCGGCGTTGGAATCCTCGCAGGGCTCGGTGCCCTGCTAGGCATGCGCCGCCGGCGTAGGGCGTAGGCAAGTTGTGAAGGGCCGGAGTCCAGTAATTCGGACTCCGGCAACCAGTCAGGGAGTGAAAATCATATGGCGGGTAATCTACCCCGGTAGGTTCCCCGCATCCCGCGAGTGCCTATGATGCCCTTCCAGCGGAGTTCTGCAGGTTGGAGGACCGGCGGTCTGGGCCGGAAAATTTCAAAAAGGATGTCCTGAACACGTGGCGCCGTTCGTCGTTGAATTGAACCAAAACACTTCACCCGCACCAATACATCCCATGACCACATCCATCGCCACGACGACAATCCAACCTTACCTCTTCTTCGGAGGCCGCTGTGAGGAAGCTCTAGAATTCTATCGCTCTGCTCTCGGTGCTGAGATCGAGATGCTGATGCGCTTTAATGAAAGCCCGGAGCCGCATCCTCCCGGCATGGTGTCGGAAGATTTCGAGAAGAAGATCATGCATGCCTCGTTCAGCGTGCAAGGAAACCGTCTGATGGCATCAGACGGCTGCGGCCCTGAGGAGTCAGGTTTCAAAGGCTTTTCTCTGGCGATCAACCTCCCGACTGAAGCCGATGTGGACCGTGTATTTGCCGCGCTCGCCGAGGGTGGAAAAGTACAGATGCCACTCGGGAAGACTTTCTGGTCGGCCAGGTTTGGAATGGTGGAGGATCGTTTTGGTATCGGGTGGATGGTTGGAGTGGCGGAGTAGCGGCTTTTGAGTTGGCGAGGGGATGAGAGAGGACTTGCCACGTCTGTTCAGCTATAGACCGGCACATGTTCCTCCCTCTCCTCGCCGCTATTGCGCTTCCCCATGGTCCCGGTCTCGCTGCGAAGTATCCGCACGATGCGGGGATCGCCAAAGATCCGGCTGTCCTGTTTTCGGAAAACTTTGAAGTCGAAGATGTCGCCGCACTGAAGAAACGCTGGCACGAAATCAGCAACAAGGATGGGGAGGTGCTGACCCTCAGCTCCGATCAGCCGGCAGCCAGTCAGGGGAAACATTCCCTGCAGATGACTTCGACGATTGGCCAGAATACGGGAGGGCATCTTTACAAGAAGCTCCCAAAAGAGGTGGAGACAGTTTTCGCCCGGTTCTACGTGAAGTTCGCGGAGAATGCCGGTCATGTGCATCACTTCGTGCACCTTGGAGGGTATCGTCCTGCAACCTTGTATCCCCAAGGTGGAGCAGGGGAGCGTCCGCGCGGTGACGAACGGTTCACGGTCGGTATTGAGCCCTACGGGAGTCACGGGAAGTATCCTCCACCCGGACAGTGGAACTTCTACGCTTACTGGCCCGAGATGAAACCCTCAGCGGGTGGAAAGTTCTGGGGAGCGGGGATTCCGGCGCCGAAACCGGCGATCGTCCCCAAGGAACGCTGGCAGTGCGTAGAGGTGATGATGAAATGCAACACCACTCCCGAAAAACGGGATGGCGAACTGGCGCTCTGGACTGACGGCCAACTGGTGATGCACGTTGCGCCGGGAACTCCTCGGGGCCCTTGGACCGGAATGGGATTTCAGACACTGGAAAGCGGGGGAGAGCCCTTCGAAGGCTTTCGCTGGCGGACGCATCCCGACCTGAAGATCAACTTCTTCTGGCTGCTCTTTTATGTGACCGAAAATGCCGCGAAGCAGAACAGGCAGACGGATGCAAAACCGACAAACCGGGTGTGGTTTGATGACATCGTCATTGCGACTGAGTACATCGGTCCGGTTCGGGAGTAGGAGGAATTGGCGGTAGAGCTGCTGGTTGAGACCATCCAGCAAACTGGTTGGGGAAAAGTGCTCAGTACTCGGTGCTCAGGAGTTCTTAATTTATTCGGAATCAGATGCTTACACCGGCACTGATCCGTCGGCGTGCGTTCCTCAACCCTCAGCGCTCAACCCTCAACCTTCCTGGCAGTGGACGATGCCTACTTCCGGGCGTATCTTCCGCGTCCCATGCTTCCCTGGTTTCAGAACCAATTCCCGCTCTACCTCGCGCCGATGGCCGGGGTTACGGATTCCATCTTCCGCCAACTCGCCAAGGAGTACGGCGCGGATGTGATGGTGACGGAGTTTGTTTCGGCTGAGGGTGTGTTTCGCCGGAACCAGCATACTCTGGAGTATCTGGAGTTCGTGGATGCAGAGCGTCCGCTGGGCGTGCAGATTTTCGGCGCTGATCCGGATCACTTGGGGGAAGCTGCAAAGATGATCATCGATTGGAAGCAGCCGGAGTTCATCGATATCAACTTCGGCTGCCCGGTGAACAAGGTGGTCTCCAAAAATGGCGGCTCGGCGCTGCTGAAGGATTGTCCGCTGCTGGAGCGGGTGGCCCGTGGGGTGGTGAAGGCGGTCGCGCCTTTTCCGGTCACGGCAAAGATCCGTATCGGGTGGAGCCGTGATACCGTGAACGCGACGACGACCGCGCGGATACTGGAAGATGCCGGCATTCAGGCGATCGCTGTTCACGGCCGGACAAAGGATCAGGGCTATAGCGGGGAGGCGGACTGGGATGTGATCGCTCAGGTCGCACAGGCAGTGAGGGTGCCGGTGATTGGGAACGGCGATATCGGTGGTGCCGCGGATGTTGCCCAGCGCATGAAAACGGGGGTGGCCGGGGTGATGATTGGCCGCGCCGCTATGTGCGCGCCTTGGATTTTCCGCGAGATCAACCATTGGCTCGCGACCGGGGAGCAGCTGGCACCGCTTCCCCTCGAAGCGAAGTGGGCGCATATCCGGCGTCACTGCCGGCTTTTTGTGGAGCAGGAGGGAAGTGAAGTGCATGCCATGGCGGCGATGCGGTCCCGGCTCATGGCCTATTCACGTGGAATGCCGGATGCGAAGCAGCTGCGGCAGAAGTTTTCTCACGTTGCCTCTTTGATGGAGCTTGATGCCATCGCGGAGGAAAACATTCGACTGCATCCCGAGGAGCAGTCTGCAACTACGCTTGCTGCGGCTTGATCTTTGGCCGCGAGCCCGAAACAGTTTTATTCAATGAGCACAGCCAACGTCGGCGAGATTAAATACAAAATCGGCAACGAGAAGCTCGTGAAGGTCACCGAGGCCGCCGCGAACAAGCTTACCTCGCTGTTGACCCGCCAGGGCCGTCCGCAGGGCGCGCTCCGTGTGGCGGTGATCGGAGGCGGGTGCTCCGGTCTGCAGTATAAGATGGATCTCGTGGATGGCCCGGCAAACCGGGACATCATGGTGGTCTCCTCTGGTGTGCGCGTGGTGATCGATCCCAAGAGCGCGCTCTTTGTAAGTGGGTCGCTATTGGATTACAGCGATGACCTGCAGAAGGGGGGATTCAAAGTGACGAATCCCAATGCAGAAGCACACTGCTCCTGCGGGGAAAGCTTCTCCGCGTAACCAGCTCCTATCGCTGTTCACTTGGCGGCCGGATAAAACTCTGCCGGTCGCCTACCTTCCGGGCCTCGTAGAGCTGCTGTGAGACCGGCACGGTATAGGTGCGGTCTTCTTTCTCCACTCGAATGTCGAAGGAATAGCCGCTGTCGGTCTCCCGTGAGGACAATCCCTTGCGGCCAACACGGATCTCGCGCTCGGTTTCACCGCTGGCATGCTTTGCCACAATGGTGCCGGTAAGTTGATTGGTACTTGGCTTCTGGGCGGCACCGCTAAGGAGAATGATGCCAGTGGTCACAAGTGCAAGTACGACCAGGCCGGCAATAACGGCGATAAAGGTGTCTCGCTTCCTGGTATCCGGGACAATCGTGCGCGGATTGCGGGTGGGGGTCATTTGGCGTGAGCGGACTCGGCTTCGATGCTGCCTTCGAGGGCCTGCTGCAGGGCAAAGGTTTCCTCGGTAAGCTGGCTTGGCGCAATATTCATGAAACGCCGCTGCCAGACGTAGCGCTTAAGCAATACCTTTGCAGTTGCCGTGAGTGGAACTGCGAGGATCGCACCGAGGAGACCGCCCATTAGCAAGCTCCACAGGAACACCGAAACGATGACTGTCATCGGGTGGAGACCGACGGATTCACCCACGATGCGTGGCGTAATGAAGAGTCCGTCGATCTGCTGGACGACAACGAAGATGCCGGTCACCACGGCAGGCAGGAGCCACCATGGATCTCCAGGGATCCAAGTGCCGACACCACCCTGAACCGAGGCAATAATCACCGCGGGAACCCAGCAGAGAATGATGCCGAGATAAGGAATGATGCCGAGTACGCAGAGCAGCAGGCCGATCAGCAGTCCGAAATCGAGCCCGATGATGACGAGGCCCAGCCCGGTAGCTGTGCCGTTGATGATACTTACCACCAGCTGCCCGCGGAAGAAGGCGATCAGGTAGCCATTGATCTCGGATAGTGCTGACACGACCTCGTCCTTGAACGCCGAGGCGCGCAGCGGGATGTAGTCGCCCCAGGATTGCGAGATATTCGGTGCCTCGATCAGGAAATAATAGAGGTATACCGGGACGATAATCAGCGAGAGCAGGAAACCCAATACGCCCAGGAAGCCACCGACGCTGGATCGGATCAGGTTCCATGTATTCCGGATGATCGTCAGGAGCCCCTGCTCCAGTGACGTGCCGTTGATGAATTTCTCCCATGTCAGATCCGAGGAGAGGCTTGTGGTGGCAGAGGGATCCGTGGAAGCCCCACTGTTGAGCACCTCAGGGGGGGAAATAGCCTCTTCTGTTTCGATCAGTGCAGGGAAATAGATTGGCGAGGGCGGAGTCGTCGGGACTGTTGCAATGACATCCGGTCGCAGCCAGGCCATTTCATCCCCACTAATCGGCATCAGTGGGATTGGGATGAGTTTACTATACCTCTGGCGGATATCCTCAGCCAAGGTGACCACCCCCACTTTTGCACGCTCGGCATACCGGGGGATTTTCCTCGCAAAGTGGACACTCTGGGAGGAGATCGCAGGTACAATCCAGAGGAGGATTCCCGCAAAAGTGAGTGTCACGATTGCAAAAACTGCGAGTACCGCACGATGCCGTGATGTGCCCCAGAAGAAAAACCGTGACCAGAAAGAATCTTTCGAATTGCCCAGGCGAATAATGGCCGAGACCACCGGATTCAGCAGGTAAGCCACGACACCTGCTACTGCAAACGGGATCAGGATCGGCTGAAGGAAGCCGAGCACTCGCGAAAGTAGCCAGATCAGGCCGACCGCAATTGACCCAATAGTGACGAGCGCTGCAGCGGTAAGTGCGCTCCAGAGCATTTTGCGCTGCCAGGGGGTGGGATATTCGGGCGCGTTCATCCTCGAATGCGGGATAACATCATGTGCGCCTTCCTGCGGCGTGCGGCAAACGAAATCTGAGTCTTCCTCGGTGCTCGGGAGCTCATTCATACAAGTAGTAGATTAGACCATCGGAGCGACTCGGAAAGGAATGAAACGCAATGCCGGTCCATTAGCCCAATGGGATGCACCGCCAACGGAAACAAGTTGCAACCTTCTCCCGGGCGAAGATGCTGCACTTTGTGGAATGGTTGAATTATCACCACCTGCGCTACTTCTGGATGGTTGCCCGGGAGGGCAGCCTCCGGAAGGCGGCTGAACGTCTCTCCGTCTCGCAGCCGTCGATCAGTGCACAGATCCGTCTGCTCGAGGATGCACTTGGGGAAAAGCTCTTCCGCCGGAGTGGCCGCGGGTTGCATCTGACTGATGCGGGACGAATGGCATATGGCTACGCGGAGGAGATTTTCACCCTTGGCCGTGAGCTGGTCGGCGCGATGAAAGGTGCCGGCAGTGATCGCCCGATGCGGGTTAATTGCGGTGTGGTCGATTCCGTTCCGAAGGTGATTGCACATCAGGTCCTTCGGCCGGCCTTGGAATCTCAGCAGCCGAGCTATCTGGTCTGTCGGGAGGGGAAGCTCGATGAACTCCTCGCGCAGCTCGCCAGTCACCGCCTCGACATGGTGCTGGCGGACGAACCGGCCCCCACCGGCCTGCGGTTTAAGGTTTTTAACCATCCGCTCGGCGCCACAGGAGTAACGATCTGTGCCCGGGGCTCGCTTGCTGCAAAGCTGAAGCGGAATTTTCCGCGCTCTCTTTCCGGCGCTCCAGCGCTCCTGCCGACGGAAAACACTGCGATGCGCATGGCGCTGGAGCGCTGGTTCAGTGCGAACGATATTGAGCCGAAGGTCGTCGCCGAGTTTGAGGATTTTGCTTTGCTGAAAGAAGTGGCTGCGGATTGCGACGCCTTTTTCCCGGTGCACTCAGCCGCCGCGCAGGAGGCAGTGGAACGCTACGGCTGCAAGCGGATCGCAGAGGTCCCCGAATGTCGCACCAATTTCTATGCGATCACCGCAGAGCGTAGGCTGAAACACCCCGCAGTGGTCGCCCTCACCGAACACGCCCATACAAAGATTTTCAGCTGAGTCTCCTCAAAGGCATCCGCGGTGCGAAGCCCTACCTCCCGTGGTGTGGAGTACAGGTAGAATCCCGATCTGCCTTTCGCCGTCACTCAACCACCAACCCTCAGCCATCAACTCACAAAAAAAGCCCCGGACCGCAGAGCAGTCCGGGGCTTTTCGTGAGAGCGATCGCTCCTCGCCTTACATGTGCGAGATAATATTGCCGCCGAACTCGGAGCACTTGATCTCCGTGGCGCCTTCCATCAGACGAGCGAAATCGTAGGTCACGCGCTTGGAGCCGATCGCGCCATTGAGACCCTTGATGATCAGGTCCGCGGCTTCGTTCCAGCCCATATAACGGAGCATCATTTCACCGGAAAGGACGACCGAGCCCGGGTTCACCATGTCCTTGTTGGCGTACTTCGGAGCAGTGCCGTGTGTGGCCTCGAAGATCGCGTGGCCGGTGACGTAGTTGATGTTACCGCCAGGAGCGATGCCGATGCCGCCGACCTGTGCTGCGAGAGCGTCGGAGAGATAATCACCGTTGAGGTTCAGCGTGGCGATCACGTCGAAATCGGTCGGACGGGTGAGCACCTGCTGGAGGGTGATGTCGGCGATGGCGTCCTTGATCACGATGCCAGCTCCTGGCTTTCCTTCCGGGATCTTGCACCATGGGCCGCCGTCGATTTCCTCGGCGCCGAACTCGCTCTTCGCCAACTCGTAGCCCCAGTCACGGAAAGCGCCTTCCGTGTACTTCATGATGTTGCCCTTGTGGACGAAGGTGACGCTCTTCCGCTTTTGAGCGATTGCGTATTCGATCGCAGAGCGGACGAGACGCTGGGTGCCTTCTTTGGAAACAGGCTTGATGCCGATACCAACGGACTCCGCATTTTCACCGAAACGGATCTTCTTGAATTCCTTCGGGAAGTTGGCCTTGAGGAACTCGATCGTCTTCAGCGCCTGCTCGGAGCCGTTCTGGAAATCGATGCCCGCATAAATGTCCTCCGTATTCTCGCGGAAGATCACCATGTCCACGAGTTCCGGACGCTTCACAGGGGAGGGGACTCCGCTGAAGTACTGGACGGGACGGAGGCAGACGTAGAGGTCGAGCAGCTGACGAAGGGCGACGTTCAGCGAGCGGATGCCGCCGCCGACTGGCGTGGTCAGCGGTCCCTTGATGCCGACGAGGTATTCCTTGAATGCCTCAATCGTGTCATCCGGAAGCCAAGAGTCGAACTTCGTCTTCGATGCTTCACCCGCGAAAACTTCCATCCACGAGATCTTGCGCTGTCCACCGTAGGCCTTCTCTACCGCTGCATCAAACACGCGTTCGCTGGCTGCCCAGAGATCCGGCCCGGTGCCGTCGCCGCGGATGAAAGGAATGACAGGATTGTTCGGGACGTTCAGCTTGCCGTTGGAAATTGTGATTTTCTCACCGGAAGCTGGGGGAGTGCAGGTCGTGTAGGCCATGAGGTTTAGAATTGCTTTCTGGGAAAGGGGGCGGATTACAGCAGGCCTGTGAGTGGAGGTCGAGTCTTGCGTGAGGGGTGGAGAAGTACTCAGTACTCAGTGCTCAGAAGGCAGTCTGGCCACCGGTCCAAAAGAAAACCGCGCCTCAAAGCGAGGCGCGGTCTCCAAAAATCAGAAGAAAGATAGCAGTGATTGAAGTGATGAGCCGCTCTTTCCCGGCTCTCAACCCTCAACTTACAACTCTCAACTTTCCTTACGGCTGCACTTTGTCGCCGTGCATCTTCAGCGGGATGCCAGCCGCCATTGCGGCGTGCTCTGCGTCTGTGCAGGCGGAGTTCAGCGGAACGTTCGTGGTTTTGTCGGTCTGTCCCACGAGGCCGTTCTGGAGCATGTACTGCTCGAGTTCCTCACCGGAGATGTCCGGAAGCATTTTTCCATTCACCTCGACACAGGGGCTCAGAGGCTGACCGCTCTTCTGCTCCATTTCCCAACGGAACGCAGGATTCTGGATGATGTCCTTTTCTGTGTACGGAAGGTCGTACTTCTTGAGGACAGCGCGAACGCCATTGCTCCAACCGCAGTAGGTCTTGAGATAGGCGGTGATGGTTGGTTTTTCCATGATGGTCAAAAATTGGGTTCGGGATTTCTGTTAATCGTAATCCTAATCTTAGTCGTAATCGCCTCGATGTCACTCTGGAGGCAGAGAGATTACGAGTAGGATTAAGGTGACGATTAAGAAAAAGCAAATGCAGCCGGGAATTGCTTCCCGGCTGCATTGCGGATTCAACCTTTCGGCTGGCGCGATTAGCGCTTCTTGGAGTCGCCTGGGCGGTATTCTTCCGCCGCGGCAAAGGCCTGCTCGAGGCCGACCATGTCTTCGCCGGGGCGAAGTGTGTCGAATGCCTGAGCTTCCTTCTTGATCTCGTCTTCGCTGTAGTTCGCAGCCTTGATCGAGAGACCGATCCGGCGCTCGGTCTTGTCGACCTTGATTACGCGAGCTTCGATCTCCTGGCCCACCTTGAGGTGGTCCTTGATCTTGTCGACGCGGTCTTCGCTGATCTGAGAGATGTGGACGAGGCCGTCGATGTCACCATCGAGTTCCACGAACGCACCAAAGCTCGCGATCTTCGAGACCTTGCCTTTGACCAGGTCGCCGATCTTGTACTTCTGCTCGATCGCCTTCCACGGATCGTCCTCGAGCTGCTTGAGGCCGAGGGAGATACGCTGAGCGTTCTTGTCGATGTCGATGACGACGGCTTCGAGTTCGTCGCCCTTCTTCACCACTTCGGACGGATGATTGATCTTCCGTGTCCAGCTCATGTCGGACACGTGGATCATGCCGTCGATGCCCTCTTCGAGCTCAACGAACGCACCGTAAGCGGTGAGGTTGCGGACAGTGCCCTTGACCTGCTTGCCGATCTGGTAGCGGTGCTCGATCTCGTCCCACGGATTGGGCTCGAGCTGGCGAACGCCGAGAGAGATCTTCTGCTCGTCCTTGTTGACGCCGAGAACCACGGCTTCGATCTCCTGACCGATCGACAGAACGTCGCTCGGGCGGGTGATGCGCTTGGTCCAGGAGAGTTCGGAGACGTGGATGAGGCCTTCGACACCCTCTTCGATTTCGACGAATGCGCCGTAAGGAACGAGGTTCGTGACCTTGCCCTTGACCTTGGAGCCAACCGGGAAGCGATTCTCGGTTTCCTGCCACGGATTCTTCTGGGTCTGCTTGAGACCGAGGGAGACGCGCTCCTTCTCCTTGTTGATGTCGAGAACGACCACTTCGAGTTCCTGACCGACCTTGAGCAATTCGCTCGGATGGCCGAGGCGGCCCCAGGTCATGTCGGTGATATGGAGCAGGCCATCCATGCCATCGAGGTCGATGAACGCACCGAAGTCGGTGAGGTTCTTGACCGCGCCCTTGACGATGTCGCCGGGCTTGATGGTTTCGAGGAAGCGCTGACGCTTCTCGCTGCGCTCCTGCTCGATGAGCTCGCGGCGGGAGAGGACGACGTTCTTACGGTCGTCGTTGATCTTGACGATCTTGAAGTCGTAGGTGTTGCCGACGAACTGATTGAGATCTTTCGGGGGAACGATGTCGATCTGCGAACCGGGGAGGAACGCTTCGACGCCGATGTTCACGGTCAGGCCACCCTTCACGACGGCCTTCACCTTACCCTTGATGATGCCACCCTGATGGAAGACACCAACGATCTTCTCCCAGTTCTGACGGTAGGCGGCCTTCTCCTTGGAGAGAATGACCATGCCTTCTTCATTTTCGAGACGGACGAGGAGGACCTCCACTTCGTCGCCAACCTGGAGGTCTTCGACATCATCGAACTCGGAAAGCGGGATCACGCCTTCGCTCTTGTAGCCGATGTCGACGAGCACTTCGCGCGGACGGATTTCGAGAATGTGCCCCTTTACGATGCTGCCCTCTTTGAACTCGCGCCCCGGATTACGCGCGAGCAGTTCCTGCATTTCTGTCATGAGTTATTGTAAGCAACCACGGTTCCAGTTTTTCTTAACCCGGGTCTGTCACTCGACAGACCTATGGCGGGAGAAAAGGGCGCAAACTAGGCCTCGGCAGCTGAATTGCAAGTAGATTTGAGTCAAGTACGAAAAGAACTCAATCTCCGCCACCACCGCAGCCTCCACAGCCGCCACCGCATCCGCTGCCTCCGCCATCCGATGTGCCGCATCCAGAACCGCTTATCTCCCCCGAGCTGTTTTGGTAATCCTCCTGAAGGCGCCGGTAATCGGCGGCCATCACGGTATTTGCCAGCATGCCAAATCCGAAGAGTCCCACGGCTGTTGTCAGGGCTCCGTCATCAGCGGTTTTAGGGCCTTTTAAGGCATGTTCTCGGCGGAGATCCGAGTAACGCTTGCGAAGTAACCGGAGAGCACTGTCCCCAAGACGCGTTCGCAGGGGAATTCGGCTGAATATCGCGAATGTGAGGATGGTGGCGATGACCGTGAGGACAACGAGAAAAGCAACGGGAGTGTCCCTGCTGATGCCTACCACAATTTTAACCACTCCCACGATTGGGACTACGGCAGCCAATGCGAGAACTTGCCGCCTCAACGAACGGGCGGAGCGCCTGTCGAGCATTAGCCCCCGGTCGGCGAGCTCATCGATAAGAGGGGCTGCGACATCTTTTAACCGATGCTGGACTGCGGAGAATCTCTCTCCTGTCGCCGTGCCGAGGGTGGCACGCAGACGGGCCTCCGGGGGATGAAGTTCCCGCATTGCTGTCGGTGTCATCGATGCCCGGACTTTCCCGTTGGGCTGCACCTCGAGAGCGCCAATCCTCAGGAGTTCCGAAAAGGCGCTCTCCAGGACACGCTGATTTCCTCCTGCGAGGCAGGCGATTTCATAGGGATCGGAAGGGAGATCCTCCTCCCGTGCAGTCCGTGCCGGTGTGCGTTGCAGATGGCGCCAGATGCCTGCGGCTGCAAAGCTGAGCACGGCAAACCACAAATAAAATTCCAGGAACTCGGGGCCACGATAATCGAAGACGTTGATCGACTCCACACAGCCGACAAATGCAACGGCCAGGCAGGTTGCCCAGGTAAGGCGGAGAGCGAGTGGACGCAGGGTCTGCCAGTGCCGTTCCCGCCATGCGCGTTCGATCGCTTTCCAAACTGCCGGTTTGGAGATTACCCATACATGACGCGTATTTACCCGCGTAAAGCAGGCGCCATCGGCGAACCGCTCACTCGGATCCGGCCAGATATCTTCCGGCGGCTCTTCATTGAACCAACTGCGATAGCTTTCCAGCGTCCTTGTGTACCAGTCGAAGTGCTTCGCTCCTTCCTGCGCGCCGCCCTTGGTGGGGCCATGGTGCAGCGGTTTCCGGAGCACGGTGCCGCAGAAGTCTTTCCAGTACGACTCGGTGTAGATCATGTGCATGTGCCACGCCTGATCCACGG
>CBINJX010000015.1:0-15110 GCA_966251085.1 uncultured Verrucomicrobiales bacterium | reverse complement strand
TGAAAGCAACCGTGATTCCTGCGTGGAAGATAACGACCTCAGCAAGCCGAGATCCTCCAAGAGGGATCTACGATTTACGTGCCGCGGCGACAATGAGCTCGGTTTCAAGGCTCCGGGACATGAGAGTGACATGCGGCCAACCTGACCAGGTCGGTGTATGAGGAAATCTGCCGCCATGCCCCATGGCACAGAGCGCGGCACACGCTCACAATAACGCAGGCTTGCGACATACTCGCTTCCTCAAGACCATGAAATCTCATATTAATTGATGTAGAATTTCTCCGCCATGCCTGCACAACGTATATTGCACGTGTGCAACAGCTTGTTGTGCTCTTTCAAATGGCAAAGCGGGAGTCCTCCGGCAATCTTTAATTTCTTGGAATGTAAGAAAATCACGGATTCGCTACTATATGAGGACATCCCTATGTGACGTCTTGAGAATAACTTCGCATATTGTGCGGCTGAATAGGGGCTCCAACCCTCTTCGCCCACTCTGTTGAACGGGACGTAAAGGGGTGGCATATGCACGCCATATGCAGTCGTGTTCTCCGTGATGGGGGACTTTCGAAGATCCAATACGCCGGGTTTGGAAGCTTGGAAACGCACCCGCCGTTTCGCTGGAACTTCTGTATGCGGAACGCAACGACGGCACAGGGATGAAGGCCTTGCTCGTGTTGGACCTTATGGTCCAAAGATATTTGCGATGAAGCTCAAGTCCCCTGCCCCAAGGCTGAATGCCAGCAGCCTCGATCCGGATGCCCTCTTCGAAGACGCTCACTGGCTGAAGATCAAAGCTCGGTTCGCCAACAGACCGGGAGCGTTTTTCCTGCGGTGGGACGTTGCATTCTGCAAGCAACGCATTCGCAGGGCAACAACCCGCGATCTCCCTGAATTGCGGCTCGCCTTGGAAATGGAGGAAGCGAAAAAACTGCCGCGCAAGCGGCTCGTGCCGTTTCTTCGGACGCGAATTGCAGAATTGGAGGAGGAACACCGCACCCGGGCCGGAAGAAGTATCGATCCGGTGGACGTGGCGGCCACTACGACACAAACCGTCAAAGTTTTCATCCGGTGTGCGGCTTCAGAAGTGTACTCCTTTCTCGCCGTACCCGAGAATCTTCCCACCTGGGCAACTGCCTTTTGCAGCGCTGTTCAGGAGGTTGGCGGGAAGTGGATCGCGGAAACGCCCAGGGGACCATATCCCGTCCGCATCGCTGAGAAGAATGTCTTTGGAGTGGTGGATCACCACGTTGAGTTGGGTGCGGATCAGGAGGTCCATATCCCGATTCGCGTGCTGAAGAACGGCGATGGCGCGGAGGTGTTCTTCACCATCTTCCGGCCGGCCGATATGCGTGATGAACGGTATGCAACGGAAGTAGAGATGGTGGAACGCGACTTGGATACATTGAAGAAGCTGCTGGAGCGGAAATAGGAGTTCCTGTTCGGCTGCGGGTGCCGTTCGGATCACGCTGCTGTTAACGCTCTCGGCCCCAGAGGTACTGAACAATTCCCTAAGGGCACGAGCGCCTGACTGGTGCTGCGAAAACCCTGTCCGGCTCCCGGCCGGGAGCCAACCGGCAGTCCGTCACTCCTACGATGGGTCGATGAAGAGTGACCGACGAATTTCGCACCGTTTTCTTTCCGTCCTTCTCGTTGAAGATGATCGCACTCTCCGGGACCTCTTGGAACGAGCTCTTACGCAATTGCGTTTCCAAGTTTTCCCGGTCGCGACCTGCTCTGAAGCACACCGGCAACTTCAACAGAAAGAGTTTGATCTCGTTATTTCAGACTTTCACCTGCCGGATGGCACCGGGCTTGGGCTCTACACGTCTCTTCGGAAGGAAAAGCCATCCGTTCCATTCATTCTTGCCTCAGGTGACTCCCACGTCACGGTGTCAGATCCCCGGTTTCGATTTCTTTCGAAGCCATTCACTACCGCGCAGCTCGAAACCGTGATTCGGTCTTTCGGGGAGAGTCACTCACCAATCGGGGCGCGACATCAGATCCAAGCGGCAGGAGGTATCGGGTGTGAGTAAGAGACGCTCCAAGCCTCAATCAAATCAGGGGTGCCCTCAGCGCAAACGCGCTACCTGTCGTACCCGGCTGCGCGGATGGCTCAGCCGCGTCGCGAAACGCGCGGAGATTTGGGGCGATGTCGATCTCAGTGCTTTCTGCCGCATGACTGGGTACAGCCGAGAGCATGCGACGCGCGAACTGTCGCGGATTCGAGCGGAAGAGCCGGAACTCTTCACGTTTGAGACCAAGCAGCGGCGAAAGGGAAAGAAACGGCGGAAGCGCTGGGGCGTGATTGTTGCCGTGCCCGAGAAACTCAAGTTCGACAGGCACTCGCTCTTCTTCGGTGAAGACGGAACTTATCTCCACAATTACACGAATTTGGGGATCTCGGGGTTCAAGATCAGTCCGACGGTTCCGGGCGTCCTCGATTTGGATCGCAATTTTTGCAAGTTGCTGCCGGAGAGAACGAACCAGCCAGACGTCTGTGATATTTCGCTGCCCGGGGAGGGTTGCGGCGCAACTCAGCCGCTAAATTCAAACGGCGCGGTGCGCCTGAATAGCGCTGGCGCGGGTTCGCGGTGCTCCGCACCGGGAGCAGGCATCCCTGACGCTCTGAAGCGTCTGAAGGGAAAAGCGTTTTACCTGGTAGACGAACTAAAGAAACTCCACTGGGACAATTGCAAGGTGCAGTTCAACAGCCTCATTGCTTTCCGGTTCGCCTTCGAAGCTCTGCGGAATGGCCACTCCCAGAAGCGGATTCTGTTCTGCTACGAGAAGTCGCTCGTGGTCTGCCACGGACTGGCAGTGGATCATGCGGCGCGAACGGGCCAGATCTGCTGCTTTGCACTCTCCTCTACTGTCTCGAAAGCTCGCCGCATGTTGGCCGCGGATGGTTTGGATCGTAGGCGTCGTATGGAGCGCTGGTATAGAACGAGTCAGAAGAGCTCCGAAACGGATCAGACGATCGAGAGCAGAAAGAGCAGCGACGCGATTGCCAACCGTTTTTTCGCGGAATCGCAATCGGCCAAGGCTCTTCTAAAGACGATGGAGGCTTCCAAGCCGAATGCTGCGGAGGAGGAGCGGATACGGAGGGATGGTATTCAGCAGTTGCGGAGCTTGCTCGACCGGCTGAAATCCGAGCTGAATCAGGAGGACACTCAGTGATCTGAACTTTCGAAAGGACCGTGATCGCGTGCGGTCTTCAGGAGTGCTCGTAGGAGCGGTAGAAACGCAGCTTCGAGCGGCGCAGCCAGCGAGCAAGCAATGTTCCGATTTTATACATGACAACTGCGGATACAATGAGCCCCAGAACGTAGTACAATGCCCGGTCATCCCGAGGATGAGGCAGCACGCCTGAGATGCCGACCACTGCCAATACAACAGGCATGCCCAGGAGGGTAACAACGCATCCAGCAACCTCGCGCTCATTCCGAGTCGCTCCGCGAATGATCTCCGCACCACACCCGCGACAGACCCGAGCCCGCTCGGAAACCGTGCCGTCGCAGTGGGGGCAAATCAACGTTTTCATCGTCTCGATCGTAGAGAGATCCAAGAGCTAGAGAAAGCCTGCAAGTGAGCAAGTTGGACGCGTTCGGGCTTCGTAACAGCGTCCGCCTACCTCTCGCCAGAGATTCAATCCGCTTTTCTCAGTCGCTTGAGGTAACAATCCGAACAGTTGATACGAATCCACACTGTCCACACTGACTCGTAGAGATCCCGCGATACCGTGCAGGAACGGGTCTCACCCATTTGATGGTAAACTCCTGGATTCCAAACAGCAGTTCACGCAATCCGCAGCCCTTGAGCTCCACGTCATGGGTGGAGAAGCTGACCATGAGTGTGCAATCACCGTTGCTGGCCTGCGTGAGCGATGCGGTGAGCAGGTGGTGATAAGGAAATACGTGCATGTCACCGGATTCCGTTTCGACTCGAAGACAAGGAGAGTGTGGCTCTCGTTCCCATGAGGCTGGAGCGTTGCCACTCGTGGTTTCCAGTGAGGAGGAGCGATTTTTCATATCTGCTGGGCAGCCCTTGCGCACGTCGGTCCCGGCATTCGCAGGCGCGCCGCCGCGGCCAGGCAGACCCGCATGGTGAAGTCGCGGCCACGAGTGAGGCCGCGAATCAGAGAACGCTGTCGCTCTATCCCTTGTGGACTTCGCGCCGCCTGCAGGTCCAATGCGAGTTCGCGGTTCCCGCAGCGGGTGATGGCTGAGCGCAGTTGCAGCCGGTCGGTGGTAAAGATGCGGACGCTCTTTCTGCCACGGGAAATTGTGACATACCACTGCTCAGAATTTGTCGCTGCATGGACGGCGGAGTCGGCGAAGAGAACGTGATCCACTGTCTTACCTTGGGAACCGTAGGAAGTGACGGCGTACCCACGGACGAACTGCCGAAGGTGCGGAGGAATCACTCTCCCGTCGCTCAAACGAATGCTGCCAGTGGAATCGATCTGCGCAACCGTGACCACCTCGCCATTCGCAAGTCTGCGACCGTCGGCTGTTTTGCAGTTCGTTTTCAACTGAAGGCGATCGCCCGAAGAGATCCGGATCTCCTGGGAACGGCACACCGTGAAGTGCCCGACTGAGTTGCGCCGGATCAAACGTACACGCCCATCGATCTCCAGCAGTACACCAGCCTTGACGGTCGCAATCAATTTGCCGCTTGTGCCGGCTTTCGCATCCTTGATGGCGCGGTTGAGTACCACTGTGCAGCCTTCCGGGTAGAATCGGCTGTCCAGTTTCTGAGCCGATGTGAGGTCCATCGGCTCCAGGACAGTCACAGCATGCTCTTTTCCCTCCAGTTTGCCTTCCATGCGCATTCGGCTGCGGATTGCCTCGTTCACCGCCCGCACTTCCGCCCGGGTTTGAGAAACGACCAGTGCGGACTCTCCACGGTTGATCACATCGAGGTAAGCGTCTGTGAGCTGCTTGCTCTGTTCTGTCGCACTGCATTCAGTAATAGCCTCTGCTTGCTCCAATAGATCGAATGAGGCGGCGGCATCGCCCACTGCCGCTGCCTTTACGGCCTCCCGATAACAGCGGATTCGTTCCCGTTCCTCCATGTTCTTTGCTCGCTCCGGATCCTGTCGCCGGATCTCACTCAATTCCGCAGGTCGAAGACCGGAGTATCGCTCAATAGCACGTAGAGCATCCATCGCTTCTACTGGTCCATGCTGGCGAGTGTCGCCAGAAAGAATGACACGGCCACCATTCTGTTTCGCGAGCACAAGCAGTTGCAGGAGTTGCGCTCCCCCAATCTGCCCCGCCTCATCGACGATCAAAACAGAACCGGGTGTCATTGCCTTGCCCTGCAGGAATTCGCTGACAGTCCGAGTGTGAACGAGCCCGTCTCGTTCCAGATCGATCACCTGCTGACGTTGAGGTGCCAGGACGAGTGTGGGGTAGCCTGCGGTCGTGAGCGTTTCCTGCACTCGCCGGAGCACGTAACTTTTGCCAGTGCCCGCGCCTCCACGAAACAGGGTTACAAAATCTGGTGACGAAACGATCCGCTCGAAGGCTGTCTGCTGGTCGGGAGCAAGGTCGCTCCGTAGCCGAAGTTCACGGGGAACCAAAGCGGGATGCTCTCCGATGCCTTTGCGAGCAAGCTCCACGATCTCCCATTCTCGTGCGAGCACGTCCTTTCGGGAGAGCTTCCCTCCTTCGCTCTGCACGTACCCACGCCGGGCAGTCTCCGCTTTCAGGTCTGCCAAGCTCAGGTTGCTTCCACGTGCCGCAAGGAGAGCGAACCTCCAAATCTCATGAGCCCGCACGACAGACCGCCGCTCGAACAGGTGCTCCTCGGCCCAGTCGATTGCATTCGCGGCAGTCCACCGTTCGCTCTTAACCGAGCGCCTGGGTTCGTCCGGTATTCCCAACGGCTCACCGCCTCTCATCTGCCCTCGCCAGAACGCCCGCAAACGTTCAATTGGGACCGGCGGAAGTTTCTTCGCGCGGTCCTTATGGGCAATGTGCTCGCGAATGGCAGCAATGTTCTCCTGCCGCTTCTCCGGACAGACGCTCAAGAGTTCGCGGGTTTTCGCATCGATCTCCCGTTGCCGCTTGGAAAAGAGTTCCCGGACCTCGGGCGCTACCTCTGCAATCTCGAAGTCTCCACGAGCTGTATTCACGACTGTGTAGCCGTATTGATTCAGTACCCTTGCAAGTTCGTGATAATACACGTTCTCGACATACTTCTGCGCGCTCAACATCCCGTGCGTTTCAAGCGCTTTCCATCGGTTCTCGACCGGATCGTGAGTCGCATTGAACAGGATACAATGCGTGTGCAGATGCGGATCCAACGCACGCGAGGTGTCATGCTCGAAGAGTGCGGCAATGACATTGCCGGTCGTGCGCTCCGAACGTGCCGGTCCTGCATGCACCTGGGTTCCTGCAAATTGCTCGAGTTCTGCCATGGCGACCCGAATGGCTGCCCGGTGTGCCTCCACAATCCGATCGTCACCTGCGACGAGCGCGGCCACAGAAAGCGACTTCGGTGGTGAGAGTGTAAAATCGTAAAACACCCGCCGGTTCGCCACCTCTTCCTCGGAGTTGCGGCTTCGCCGTGTGGTCTTGTGCCGCTGGGTGAGACGTTCGCTTAAGATCGGGTGCTGATTCTCTCAAAGCGCGACGAACTGATCCTGGGTGACTGCCCCTGAAAGTCCGAGCTTCGCAGCACCTTGACCGAGCCATTCGCCCCGGTTCCGGTCGTGTTCAGCGTAGTAGTCGCCGACGCTCAGATGCTCCGAAAAGTAGCTCTTCGCGTTGCTGAGATTATACTGGATCTTCGGCGAGAGCATCGCTCCAAACATCTTGGCCGATGTTTTGCCTGCATGTTGCGCCCGGGTGGGAGCGGAGGAGGCGCGTCGTTTTGCGAGAACCTTTGCTCGCATGAACAAGACACAGTTCCTCAGCACCTCGATCGCACTGCTCACCGCGTTCGCCTGCACCCAGCCGCTGGCGGCAAGCGAGGCCGTGCTCACCGACGACACCACCGCGAACCGCGCGATCCCGAAAGCGAGGTATCATACAAAACCACTCCTGGAGGTCGCTGCATCCCAACGTGGTGTGGGAAAGCTCGCATTCCTGCAGTTCGACCTTTCCAATCTCCCGGAAGGCACTCCTGGCGCACAAATCACAAAGGCCACGCTCCGGCTCTACTGCAGCCGGGTGAAGGTGCCCGGAATGATCGATGTCGCTCCGGTTGCCAGCAGTTGGGCCGAATATACGGTTTCCGGCGCGGAAACACCAGCACTCGCAGAGGTGGAGATAACCGGCACCCAAGTGCGCCTCACCGATAAACGCCGGTGGATCTCGATTGATATTACCAACCTCGTCCGGGACTGGGTGGACGGCGTTTTGCCGAACCATGGGCTCGCCGTTGTTCCGCAGTTCACATTGGGAGCTGGAGGTGTCGTTGCCGCGTTCGACTCCAAGGAAAACGGAGCGACAGGACACGAGCCGAAGCTGGAGATCCTCCTCGCCGGAACTGGTGAACCCGGTCCGCAAGGTCCAGCAGGTCCCAGGGGCGAAACCGGACCGGTCGGCCCGAGGGGAGAGGTTGGTGCGAAAGGAGATGTAGGACCACAGGGACCAGTCGGACTGCGCGGTGAGACCGGTCCGCAGGGGCCAATTGGACCACGGGGCGAAATGGGACCTGTTGGCCCACAAGGGCAGATTGGTCCGGTCGGGCCCGTAGGGCCTAAAGGCGAGCAAGGTCTCGTAGGACCTCAGGGTGTTCCGGGGCCGAAGGGCGAAGTTGGCCCACAAGGTCCCGTAGGACCGAAAGGTGAGGTCGGCCCGGTCGGTCCTCAGGGAGCCGTGGGGCCGCGCGGGGAGACTGGCCCCGCAGGTCCACCGGCGCTTGGTGGTTTGACTCCCGCACGGCTGGGAGCGCTCCGTTGGTATCTGGTCAATACCGCTTATGCCGCAACCTCGTTGGGAACGAACGCACAACCACTGGGGCTCTGCTTCGATGGTGCATTCATGTGGGCTACGGAAAGCGGTTCCAATCAGCTCAGTAAGATCCGCCTGGATGGCTCGCTGATCACCAGCGGCAACTTCCCGATCACCGTCTCCGGTTCTCCCCAGTTCTGTGTCTCGGATGGCGATTACATTTGGGTGACCCGTAAGAACAGCAACGCGGTCAGCAAGTACAATGCGGATACCGGGGCCGGTGCGGGTACGGTCGGCGTGGGAACCAGCCCGAGCTACCTCTGCTTTGACGGGACCTACCTTTGGGTCTCGAACACCGGAAGTCACACGCTCTCCAAGATCAAGGCCGCGGACAATGTGCTCCAGCAAACAATCGCCAGCGTACAGTCGCCACGCGGAATGTGCTTCGATGGCGAGCACCTTTGGGTCTGCTCTTTCAGCACTAACACGGTCGTGAAACTCGACCCCGGAAGCGGTGCTGTGCGCGGTACATTTCCGGTCGGCGAAGATCGCGAAGCGATCTGCTTCGACGGCAATGCGATCTGGATCGCAAACCAGGGTGCAAACAGTGTCACCAAACTCGCGCGTGATGGCACACTCATTGGCATGTACCCAGTCGAAACCAGCCCGAGCGGAATCGTCTTCGATGGCCGCGCAATTTGGGTGAGCAACGCCGGATCGAACACGGTCACGCAACTCGACTGCACGACTGGACAAACCGTCGGCACCTATCCGGTGGGCGCAAGTCCAGGTGGACTCGGCTTTGATGGGAACGCCATCTGGGTGGCCAACAAGACCAGCAACAATGTGCTGCGGCGGTAAAGAAACCCGCAGCAAATCTCTTCCGGGCCACGGCAGTGTGCCGTGGCTTTGGAAGGGAGGGACGCCCTACGTCTAAGCGTTCGCTTAGATTTTCCAAACATCGATTTCTCACGCCTCACGCAATGCTGACGCAAGCACAACTCAACGAAGCGAAACGTCTCGTTGCAGCCGCTGCGCAGGAGTTTACCAAGCCGCCGCAAGGAAGCTTCGAACTCCTCTCAGAGTTCAAGCAGGAGATCATCACGCTCCGGCAGAAAGGCGCCACTTTCGAAATCATCGCGCAGATCCTCGCGGATGCACAGGTCAGCGTCTCTTCCGCAACAGTCGCGCGCTACTGCAAATCACTTCCCGAGCTCGGGCCGGATCAGCCGCGACGCAGCAAATCTGCAAAGCGCAACCAGCGTGGAATCACCGCTCACTCAGCTGGCAATCACGTCAGCACTCCCGCGGCTCTACCACCAATCACCCCAAAGCAAACGTCAGTCACGCCTCGGGCAACCTCCACTCATCCGCCGCGCAACGACGATGCAGCCGACCGCGGTCCCCGAATTCCGGATCTCAACACCCTCTGACCACCCTTATGTCCAAGCAAGTTCATCTCGTCCTCAACGGGAAAGGCGGCGTCGGCAAAAGCTTCTTCGCCACCAACTTCGTCCAATATCTCAAGGACCGTCAGGTCCCGCACACCGTAATCGACACCGATAACGAGAACTCCACGCTCAAGCGCTTTCATCCTGAGGCGCAGTTCATCCGCATCGAGAACGCACGCGAGATCGATCAGCTCTTCTCAGCGCTCGATCAAGCCAGCCTCGTAGTCGCAGACTGCCGGGCTGCATCCACCGACATCTTTCTGCGCTACTTCCAAGCAGTGGAACTCTTTGAGGCGCTCGAGGATTGGAATGCGTCGCTCACGATTATTTCACCGGTCAATCATGAGCCCGACAGCGTCGAGCAGGTGCGGCTCGTCTCGGATCGTCTGCGCGATCAATGCCGCTACCTAGTCGTGCAGAACCAGGCGCACAGTGAGCGGTTCGACATCTATCAGGACAGCCGTACACGGGCGCGCGTGCTGGGAGAACTCGGTGGTCAGGAGATGATCATGCCGCGTTTGGCGGATTGGCTCGTGACCGCGCTCAACCGTCACAACCTGACGATCACCCCAGCGCTGACCAGCCCTGCCATTGCGGTGCTCGATCGACAGCGGCTGAAGGTTTGGCAGAGGGAGTTCTATCGGGAACTGGATCGCGTGCTTCACCTGCCGGAGGAGCCGCCACAGGAACGGCCCACCAGGACGGGAAAACAGAAGCAGTAACAAACGAGAGAGGAGAAAGCGTAATGAGCACCGAAACATCTCTGGATCAGATCCTTCGCGAATGGCAGCGCCGGCACATTATTGGTGACCAGGACCCGCTTCTCGCAGTCGCGGATCTCGTCGTCAATACCGTGCGGTACACGGCTGCGAAACCGCCGGAAGGAGAACGCCTGCCGACCTATGCCAAGTTTCGGGAAACGATCGATCAACTCCAGCGTACGGCAACGCAACTCGAGAACTACTCGATGGATCTCGTCGTGGCGGTTCGAAATGCGACTCAGCGGCTGGAGAAGCACCAGCCGGTGTCCACGTTCGCTCTGCTCGTCGTCATGCTCCTTTCTGGAGCAGTCGGGTTCATCGTATGCGCCACCTTCAAATGACACCCGACATCGCGCTCGCATGTGGCGCAGCGCTCGCCTTCGCTGCAATACTTGTCTGGAAGCTGTTCCGCCCCAAAAAACCGCCCGTCGCGAGACTCGGCGGATTCACCTGGACCCGTGAAGATTTCTGCCGCGGTTGGCTCATCACCGGGGACACGGGTTCAGGGAAGACGCGCTCTGGGATCACGCCGCTCCTCTTTCAGGTCTTCACCAATGAACCGAAATGGGGAGGGCTCTGCATCGACGACAAGGGGCTCTACTGGGAAACGCTCTCCGCCATGGCCCGGCACTTCGGCCGCGAGGACGATCTCATCCTTCTACAGGTCCGGCCAGAAGGCGCACCGCCGGACTGGAAACCCACGCACACCTACAATCTCACCTCCGACCGGAGCATCCCGTTCACGACCTTCGCCAAGGCCGTCGTCGATACCGCATCGTCACTTGATCAGTCCGGCGACAAAGGGTTCTTCCGCAACCAGGCGCAAACCCACATCGCCACCGCATTGGAAACTCTGGAAGTAATCGGCGCGGACGCCACCCTAGATAACGCCTATCATCTGCTCTTGAGCGAGCGCGACATGGAAGAGGCGCTCACGGACCTTGCCACCGGTCCAGCATCCGAGCGCCGCCGGGAACTAGCAGACCATTTTCGAAACCGCTTCCTTTCACAGCCTCCCGAGCAACTTGGGGGCGTCAAGGAGACGATCGCCAATTATCTTCAGGCATTCATCACGCCGGAGATTGCGCAGGTCTTTTGTCCCGGTGAAAACACCTTCGACTTCGCGGACGTGGACCGGGGAAAGATCATCTGCGTGGCCATGCCTCAGAAGTTCCAGGTGGAACGCCGGTACGTGAACACGTTCCTAAAGATGCTCTTCTACACGCATGCGCTGCGCCGGTTCGACAAGCCAGCCGAGGAACGCAAACACGACAACCTGCTCGTCCTCTGGGCGGATGAGGCGCAGCGGTTCGTCTCGGCCAGCGAGAAAGGAATGAGCGACTACAACTGCATCGACGTGATCCGTGAAGCGCGGGCCACTGTCGTCGCTGCCGCGCAGTCTTCCACCTCGTTCATCCCACCCTTGGGGCGGGAGAAAGCGAGAGTGTTCACGCTGAACCTCCGTAACCGGCTGATCTTCCGGGCCGCGGATGAAGAGGGAGCCTCTGAAAGCGCCGACTTCCTCAGCAAACACCGGGTCATCAAGAATTCGTGGGGATATTCGGGAGGCAAGATGTCCCGGAACTTCTCTGAGCAGGAGGAGCATAAGATCAAACCGCATCTACTGCGCGGTTTGCCCAAGCACACAACCGTGATCGTCCACTGTGAACGCGGACATCGCCGGGTGCTCTTGCCGCCCATCGAACCGAATGGCGAGATCTGCAGGTGGTTTCGGAAGTGGTGAGGCGGCGTTTGCTCCCGCGCGGGCGCTACCCGGCAGCAGCGGACTGGCAGGCTGGTCCGCATGCTCCGTCGATCCCGATCCCCACGACCAGTAAGCGTCTATCGACGGGTGCGTGCTGTCTCAGGTTTATCAAAACCTCGGAGTGTGGTTATCACAAGCCGACATATTGGACTGTAGGGGCCATTCACAACCACCATATGCCTCCAATCACTGGCAGCGGAGTCTCAAAGTAGCTCGTCGCGTTTTGATGAGGTTGCACTGGATCTTCGGTGAGAGCATCGTTCCCGGCATCTTGAACGATGTGTCGCCTGCCATTTGCGCCCGAGCGGGAGCGGAGGAGGCGCGCTGTTTTGCGAGAACCCTTGCTCGCATGAACAAGACTCAATTCCTCAGCACCTCGCTTGCACCGCTCACCGCGTTCGCCTTCACCCAGCCGCTGGCGGCGAGCGAGGCCGTGCTCACCGATAACACCATCGCAAACCGCGCGATCGCGAAAGCGCGGTATCACACGAAAACACCCTGGAAGTCACCGCATTCCAACATGGTGTGGGAAAGCTCGTATTCCTGAATAGCAGTGGAGCCTTTGCACATAAGGGCGCGATCACTAGCATCAATCTCGCACGCAATAGCATCCTGATCGGCAGCAACGTCGTGAAGAGGTAGCCGAGCGAGATTGCCTTCAATGGAAATGTCATCGTCACCCTGAAACCAGACAGGCAAGAATTGACTCCGAGCATTCCCTTCTCCCCAGAGTCACAACGCAGGTGAACGGACTGATACGCCGACCAACCGCTCATCCAGTTTCCAAAAGTCGAGGTGATGCAAGTATTCTCGAGCCGACTTCCCAGCGCTTACATGCTTTGGCGTTGAGAGAATGCCAGCGTGCCAGAGCACCTGCTTTACGCTGAAAACCGTTGAGGGGCTGAAGTCGCTCGATGGTATGTTCGCCAACTCTGCGCTCCTTGGATCAGAGAGGAATATTCCCGAAGCTAGCGGTCCATTGATCTCTTCAGCTTTCCGCAGCAGCTCTTCCGTATTCATAGGATGATTCCAGCGGGCAAGTAGTGCTTCGACGATCAACTTGGTGCTTTCCTGCTGCATAAGAACCATACGGGCAACGGCTGCTACACCAGGGTCCGCATCGCAAAAGCGCGAGCGCTTGTCTCGTTGCAGGTCCAGCGAGAACCCTGCGGCACGCATGAGGTCAACTGCGTTGCGGCCCAATATGGTTAACTCCTCCTGGCGATCTAATAGGCCGAGATACTGTGCACCGCGAATCGCTAGGGTGCGCGAACCAGCAGTCCTCAAGTCGCACCAACCGATTTCCATCGCGTCCATTACCCGGCATTCAGTTTGATGCTGACGAATCCAAGCGACTGCTAAGTAATTCAGCGGGTGGTTGAGCTGAAGCTTACCGGGAACCGAGATGCCCTTCAAGGCACGCTGGAGAATTCGTGTTGTTGCCGTATTCGGTCTTGGCGCTGCAGCTGGGATAATCTCGCGCCATCCGCTGTTACCCAAGAGCCAGATCCCAACACCACTGGTTGCTGCATCACGTTCAAGAGCGGCAAACCGTGACCCGCGGCTTTCAGGGAGAGCAAGATACGACATGTGCACACCGTCACGGTAGGCCCTCGCTTGCGTAATGCCCTTTAACCACTCGTCAAACTGCCCTTTCACTTCGAAGGCAGCGAGTCCGTCTTGGCAGGCTTGTTGATACACGCAAACCAAGTCCGGATAAAATCCGTGAATAGGCATGGACATCATCGGCTCCAGATCGGCGGCATATGGCGAGTTCCGATATGAACCGTCGCTGTCGACAGCGATTTCCGAAACTTCCAAACGCGCCGCACCGAGTCCCTGCTGCTGCAACTGTTGCTTCAGTGACCAGACGACTGCGGCTTCTGAACTCATCTGCGTGGTGTAGCAGACGGGAGCGAACTTGAAACGGTCAATCAGCCAGCAGCAAAGTGCTGTGCCGAAATCCCTTGCGAACGATCCGCCGCGGTTGACCGGTTGTAGTGCACAAGTCTTTGCTTTCAGCTAACCGGGCTTTCGCAACTGGAGCTGTTTTGAAGGGGAGTCTCCTCGGTTGAGGAGGTAAAAGTCTGCACTACAGAGAGATTGTTTAAGAGGAAGAGATACGAGGGCGCGGCCGGACGGCAGAGACAGTTTGAGTTGGTTATGAAGCAGCTCGACCTCAGCGGAGGGCTGGTGCAGCGAGGCAGGAGCAGTTCGCGCCCATCAGTGGTTGGCAGATGAACATCGAGCATCTGGATGCTGGTCATCTTCTCCAACACCGCGTACGGGGTGAGGCCGGGAGCGAGGTTGCGCAGACGGGCTTTGATGGTGACCTGCAGACAGTAGGCCAAGAAGGGGATTCCGCAGATCACGATCCGTCGGCAGTGCAGAACCTCGCGGGCTTCGATCACGCCTCCTGGCAAAACGGCGCGGTTCACAGGTAGCGCCAATGCGCGGGAAATGGGCCGGTTCTGAATGGCACCCTTCGGCCTCCCGCCCATGGATTACCACGGATGTCAGCGCATTCCCATTTCGATCTGGATGTATGTCATACAGTTTCAACTACGGGAATTATCCCGCTCCGGGAACGGCAGATGAGACCGCGTTCAATCCGGACGCGGTGCACGATCATGGCGGGCTGGCAGTCCACTCTGCTTTTTCGTGCGCTCGCCACAGTTCAGCTGGGCTCAGGAGTCGGCACTAGAGTCCGCAGGAGCCAGCGAAGATCACCGGTTGTGCACTGGCGACAGATGAAACAGCGCCGCACATCACCAGCTATGCGGCCGCGATATATACTTGTCGGCCTCCGATCACCCGTTGACCTCCCGCGACAAATACTTGTGCGCTGAGCAACTATCTTTGTGTGCGGCGCATCGTGAGTTATGCCCTGAGCGATTATTGTTGTGCGCCGAACGATTATCTTTATGTGCTGAGCAACTATCGTTGTCGGCTGAACAATTATCTTTGTGCGTGGCGCTCAATTCTCCCCTCACCGGCGCACAACGATAACTCGCGGATCTTCAACTCATTAGCCCCCAGTGCACAAAGATTTGGCGCCAGGATTCAGAGAATACCTCGCCGGCGATCAACCGATTTGATGCCGCCGCACAGCTATTTGTCGTGGCTGCTCAAAGATAACTCGCCAGAGTATACCGGATATCCCGCCAGCGCATAAGGGAGCGCGAAAAAATAACTTGAGCAAATTAGTGGGAACTCAGTGTCGTGGCTT
>CBINJX010000014.1:0-15299 GCA_966251085.1 uncultured Verrucomicrobiales bacterium | reverse complement strand
GATTCTCCGTGGGCAACGTCAGGATCTCACAATCGTTGGTATCGCATTGTCACCGGAATACGTCTTCGAGGCGCGGGCGGGCGAGACATTGCCGGACAACAAACGCTTCGGTGTTTTCTGGATGAATGAGCGGGAGCTTTCGGTGGCGTTGGATCTCGATGGTGCTTTCAATAATGTGCTCGTCGATGTCGCCCCGGGCGCAAGCCCGGAGCCAGTAATCGCAGAACTCGACCGGCTCCTGGAACCGTACGGTGCACGCGGTGCCTATGATCGAAGCGATCATCCCTCGGCTGTTCGTCTCGATGATGAGCTTCGGGTACTGCGAGGTCTTGCGTTTGCCTTCCCCGCAGCCTTCCTCAGCATCGCGGCATTCATGTCGAGCGCAGTGCTTACCCGCCTCGTGCGGCTACAGCGGGAGCAGATCGCACAGCTGAAAGCATTTGGGTATTCCTCGAGCGAGGTGGGCATTCATTACCTCAAATTCGCCCTCGTCATCGTCTCCCTGGGGACGCTCATCGGATCGATCTTTGGCTTCTGGCTCGGGAAGAATATTGTCGAAGTTTACCATCAGTTCTTCCGATTCCCATTCCTCCCCTTTAAACCCGACACTTCATCAATCGGCATTGCATTGGCGATCAGCATCGGCGCCGCATTCGTTGGTGTGATCGGAGCAGTGCGGCAAGCGGTCCGGCTCCCTCCCGCGGAGGCGATGCGTCCGGAGCCCCCGGCGGAATTCAAACCGTCGATCATCGAGCGAATGGGGCTTACACAGCTCGTCGGCACTACATTCCGCATGGCATTGCGGAACATCGAGCGGCGCCCCTGGCAGGCGGTTTTCACGGCGCTCGGTCTCGCGCTGGCTACCGGCATTCCGATCATCCCCGGGGCAATGCGCGACGGGATCGACTACCTGCTTTCATTCCAGTGGGACGTGGCTCAGCGGCAGGATGTGACCGTCGGCCTCGTCGAACCAGGATCCGCTTCGGCATTGTCCGATCTGCAGCATCTGCCGGGCGTGATGCTCGCCGAACCGTTCCGCAGCGTACCCGCACGGCTGAAGTTTGGGCATCAGTCGCGCAAACTCGCCGTAACTGGTCTCAAGCGTGATGCCCTTCTAAATCGCCTGCTCGACGCCAGGACCCAAGTCGTTCCCCTGCCCCAGAACGGCCTGCTGGTCTCAGCGAAACTCGCCGAACTGCTCGGAGCAAAACCCGGCGACCGGATTCAACTGGAGGTCGAAGAGGGAGCGCGCCCGGTTCGGGAGGTCGTTTTACAAGGGCTGATCACGGACTACGCCGGAATCGCGGCATATATGGAGATCGAGAGCTTGCGAAAGCTGATGCGCGAAGGAGGGACCGTCAGCGGAGCGCACCTTTCCGTGGATGAAAAGCAGTGGCCCGAATTTCTCGCCAAGGTGAAGGAGACACCGCGGATCGCGAGCATGATGATCAAGGAAGCGGTGCGAGGGAGCTTCAAGAAAACCACGGCGGAGACGATTTCGATGCTCCAGACGCTCTACTTTTCGTTCTCCATCGTGGTCGCTTTTGGCGTGGTTTATAACAGTGCGCGTATCGCCTTGTCCGAGCGCAGCCGCGATCTGGCGACGCTGAGGGTCATTGGTTTTACCCACGGTGAGGTCGCCGCGATCCTGATCAGCGAATTATTGATGCTGACGATCATCGCCATCCCGATTGGACTGGCAATGGGTAGCGCGATCGCAGCCGGGATCATCGGCAGCGTGAATACCGAAACCGTGAGACTTCCTTTGATTCTCAGCGGACGGAGTTACGCGACAGCGGTGCTAATCGTCGTCGTCTCCGCCGCCTTTTCCTTTACCGTAGTCAGCCGACGAATCCGTGATCTCGATCTGCTGGGCGTGCTGAAAGCACGTGAATGATACTCACCGTGAAAACTGAAACTGTTGTTTCTCCAAACACCTCCCGCTCCAACGCCTCGCCCGCCCGGCCGCGTGCGAATCGCGCGAAGCGCCCCAACTTCCGCAAAGCAATCCCGTGGGTCATCGGTTTGATCGTCGTTGCGGCAATCATTGCCGGACTCCGTCCCAAGCCGACTCCCGTCGAGGTAGCTTCTGTCTCGCGCGGGCCGTTGACAGTCTCGGTGCTGGAGGAAGGGAAGACGCGGATTCGCCACCGCTACACCATCTCTCCCTCGGTGAACGGTTTCCTCCGCCGCCCGGAAGTTCGCGCAGGCGCACCAGTGAAAGCGGGTGAAACCGTGCTTGCCGAGGTTCAGGCAGAGCCCGCCAGCCTGCTGAATCCGCGTCTGCGCACTGAAGCCGAGGCACGCGTGAAAGCAGCAGAGGCGATGCTCGAGCAGCGTGAATCGGAAGTCGAACGAGCCCGGAGCGCCGCCGATCTGGCGAAGAAAGAGCAGCAACGGACAGAAGCCCTGAGCAAGAGCGGTGCGGCGTCTGCGCGGGAGGCGGATCAGGCGGAAACAGAGGCGGCGCTACGTTCCCGTGAACTCCGTTCTGCCGAGTTTGCGAGGAATGTTGCCGAGTTTGAGGTCCAGCAGGCACGCGCTGCATTGATGCAGGCCGAAGGTGGTCGCGAGCACAGTGGTGAACCGCTGAAGCTCGTCGCCCCTGCCGATGGGTTCGTTCTCAACGTTTTCGAGGAAAGTGCACGGATCATCGCAGCCGGAACCCCCGTCATGGAAGTTGGTGATCCTACAAATCTGGAAGCCGAGATCGAGCTGCTCTCGACCGATGCTGCAGGCGTGAAACCCGGTGCAGACGTGTCGATTGAACGTTGGGGCGGCGAGAACCCGTTACGTGCACGGGTAGCCCTGGTGGAACCGGCGGCATTTACAAAGATTTCCGCTCTTGGAGTCGAGGAACAGCGGGTAAAAGTGCGGGTGGACTTCGTCGATCCCCTACCTCGTGAGTTGCAACTCGGCGATCGTTATCGCGTCGAAGCCCGCATCGTGACGTGGCACTCCGACAACACCCTTTGCATCCCCACGGGTGCTCTATTCCGCCGTGGCGGGGACTGGATGTGTTTCATCATCGAAGGCGGCAAAGCCAAGCTCCAGAAGGTCGAGGTCGGCCACAACAACGGCGTTCTCGCGGAAGTGCTCTCGGGCGTGCAGGAAGGAACCCGCGTGATCCTGCACCCGCCGGATGCCGTTAGCGAAGGCGCACCGGTGACACCGCGTGCGGAGTAGCCGCACTTACTGCGGACGCAGCGGCCAAAAGAACGGCAGGAGAAGAAGCACCACGATCGCGAGAACCAGGGTCAGCCCCGCACCTACCTTCAAGAAGTCACTGAACCGGTATTTCCCCGGTCCATAGACGAGAATACACGACGGTTCAAACGGCGTGATGAAGCTGACCGACGCCGCAAGCATAATGGCGATCGCAAAAGTGCGCTCACTGGCTCCCATCTGATGGGCGGTCTGCACTGCCACTGGTAGCACCACCAGCGCCGCCGCGGCATTGCTCATCGGCTGTGTCAGGATGATCGTCAGCAGGAAAAATCCTCCGAGGATCGCCATGATGCCCATTGGCTGCATCCAGCTGACGATCAGATTTGCGAGATATTGTGCGGCCTCGGTTTTTTCCATCGCGACGCCGAACGCCGTCATCCCGCCAATGAGCACCAGCAACCGCCAGTCGATGAATTCGTAAGCTTTCTCGACGCTGATACACCGCAGGAGAACAGTCAGTACCGCCGCCGCGAGGAATGCGATCGACAAGGGCATCAGCTCAAAGCCACCCGCAATGACTGCGAGTACAAAAATCACTACAGTGAGGAGCCCTTTCCTGGGGTCGTAGGGAGAGCGATTGACTTCCTCGAGGATGGAGAGTCCAGCGTGCCCACTCAGGGCATCCACACGATCCGCCGGTCCCTGGACCAGAAGCATGTCACCCACGCGAAGAATGGTGTCCGCCACCTCGTCGCGCAGTGATTGGCCGAAGCGATAGATCGCCAGGACAGTCAACCCGTAATAGCGCCGGAAGTTCGCCTCACGCAGCGTGCGTCCGATCAGTTCGCTCTGCGGCGTGAGAAGCACCTCGGCGATCCGGAAGTTCGAACTCTGCAGGTCGCGATCCCCGAGCATTGCCTCGGCTTTCATGTCGATCCCCTCGATCGTCTTCACCTTCATCAGGTTCTGCACCCGACCCTCGACCAGCAGCGTATCCCCTTGCTCAATGAACACGCGAGAGCTCGGGAGGAACTGCTCCTTTCCGCGAATAATCTTCAGAATCCGAAAATCCAGCAGCGTCAGATCGCTCTCGAAACTCTTCTGCCCGATCAATGGAGACCCGGGCAGCACGATGATCTCGCTCAGGTACTCGCGAATCCGGTAATCGGCCGTAAGGCTCGCCTCCCGATGATCCGGCAGCAGGCGCCGGCCGATTGTCATCATGTAGAGCGTTCCCACTGCCACCAGGACAAGTCCGATCGGAGTGATCTCAAACAGGCCGAGTTCCTCCATCCCGTTCGCCTTCATGTAACCGCTGACCGCCACATTCGTGGAGGTTCCGATCAGGGTACACGTACCACCAAGAATCGATGCAAACGCCAGCGGCATGAGCAGCTTTGACGGACTCAACCCCGCCCTGCGCGCGATACCGATCACAGGCGGCTGCAGCATCGCGGTTACCGTCGTGTTATTCATGAAGCCCGAGACTGCGCTCGAGGCCCCCATGATGATGAACTGCAGCTTGCCGGCGCTCGTGCTGGCGATCCGCATGAGCCTGCTCCCGAGCAGGTCGAGCACACCGGTTTCCTGAAGCGCACCGCTGATAACGAAAATCGCCCCCAGGATAATGATGATATCGTTACTGAAACCGGCGAATGCCTCCTGCGGCGTCAGGATTCCACCCACCACCAGCGCGATCAGCAGCAAAAAGGTGACGATATCGACAGACAGCTTCTCTGTCGCAAACAGGACGACTGCCACGACCAGCAGCAGGAGCACAAAGGCAATCGGCAGCGTCATGCGGAGTGGAGAATTGCGACAGTCTCGCGGAAAGGATACGCGCTCCTGGTGCAGCTAGGACGTGCCACAGCCATCAGGTTCGCGGTTTCTGCGCATGGGCGAGCAGAGCGGCGCGCATGACGTCCAGGGGGGCTTCTCTATTGAACCAGATTTCGAACGCCAGCGCCCCCTGATGCAACAGCATCGAGAGACCGTTCGCCGAGCGCGCCCCGACCTCATCGGCGGCCTGCATCAGCCGCGTCCGGCTGGCGGTATAGATCGTGTCATAGATCATCAGGTTCGGGTCCAAGATCGCACTTGGAAGCGGCGAAGGGTCGGTGCGCTTCATTCCGACTGACGTACAGTTGATGATCAGGTCGGTGTGAGCCAACTGGAATCGGAGTTCGTCTTCTTTCCAAGGGCACACATCCAATCGCGCCACCGGTCCGGAGACACGCGGCCCCTCGAAGAAAGGCTCCAGCTCCTTCTCGAGCTCCCGCGCCTTCTCCTCCGTCCGATTCACCAGCACCAGGCGCTCGCAGTTCTCGATCCCACATTGCATGGCGATTGCCCGGCCAGCTCCGCCACCTGCGCCGAGCACCATTACCCGCAGATCACGCAGATCGACGCCAAACTCCGACCGTACTGCCCGGACCAGTCCGGGTCCGTCCGTATTGAAGCCGATCAATTCCTCCCCTTCGACGACGACCGTATTCACCACCCCGATCCGCAGAGCATGATCATCGACCCGGTTCATCAGCGGCAGGATCGCCGCCTTGTGCGGGATCGTCACGTTTACTCCCAGGAATCCCTGTTTTGGCAACTGGCGCACAGCCGCTCCCAATTCCTCCGGCCGGATATGCAGCCGAGTATAACGCGCCGGGATTCCGCACTTCTCGAGCGCCGCATTGTGCATCGGAGGAGATGCCGAGTGCGCCACCGGATCACCAAACACGGCGAGTCGCAGCGGCGGCTCCGCATCAGCGGTGACGGCGCTCCAGTTTTGCAGATCGTTTAAGTCGTAAACCTCTTTCGGCATTGCACACAGGATTACTCCTTAACCGGGGCCGACGCGCAAGCCGAGCGTTGCATGTTCCGGAAGTTGAACAGCCGTGAAACCCTCCATATTGTGAGCGTTTACCGATGAGCACACCGACTGACTCGCAGCCCGCACCATCCGACTTCATCCGCGACATCGTCGCCGAGAACCTCAGAGACGGGAAATACCAGCAGAGTCACACCCGTTTTCCACCCGAGCCGAATGGCTACCTCCATATCGGTCATGCAAAGTCGATCTGCCTGAACTTCGGCATCGCCCGGGAATTTGGGGGCGTGTGCAATCTTCGGATGGATGACACCAACCCGACGAAGGAGGATGTCGAGTATGTAGAATCGATCATTCGCGATGTGAACTGGCTGATCAGCGGCTGGGCGGATCAGACGATCGGCCTGAAGCCCAAGGGCAAAACGCCCGAGGCGCAGGAGGTCAATGGCAAGCCGGACTTCTATCTCCCGCCGGTGGTGGGCGCTAGTGTCACCAAGCCCGATGTCGCTGTAGAGCCTTTCTACGCATCCGACTACTTCGACCAGATCCACGAGTATGCGATCCAGCTCATCAAGAGTGGCAAAGCATACGTCGACGATCTTTCACCCGAGGACACCGATTCCTATCGCCAGGAGGGAAAGAACAGCCCCTTCCGTGATCGCTCCGTGGAGGAGAACCTCGATCTTTTCGCCCGGATGCGCGCCGGTGAATTCCCGGACGGCACCCGGACTCTCCGCGCCAAGATCGACATGCAGGCGCCAAACGTCTGGCTGCGTGATCCCGTGCTCTACCGCATCCGCCATGCGGAGCATCATCATACCGGCAACAAGTGGTGCATCTATCCGATGTACGACTTCGCGCATTGCCTGAGCGATTACATCGAAGGAATCACCCACTCCATCTGTACACTGGAATTCGAGGTTCACCGCCCGCTGTACGATTGGATTCTGGAGAACCTCAACCTGCCCCGCCCGCTCCCGCACCAGTACGAATTCGCGAAGCTGATCCCCAGCTACATGATCGTCTCCAAGCGGAAGCTGATTCAGCTCGTGAACGACAAGATCGTCACCGGCTGGGACGATCCCCGCATGCCCACCATCTCCGGCATGCGCCGCCGGGGCATCACCGCCAATGCCCTCCGCACCTTTGCGTACAACATCGGCGTTACCAAATATAACAGCGTCACCGAGATCGCCGTCCTGGAGCACGCCATCCGCGAAGACCTGAACAAGATCTCACTACGCCGCCTCGCAGTGCTTCGTCCGGTGAAGGTGGTCATCACCAACTATCCGGAAGGAAAGGTGGAGGATTGCACCGCCGGAAATAGCCCGGAGAACCCGGACGCTGGCACTCGCAGCATCCCTTTCAGCCGCGAGATCTACATCGAGCAGGAGGACTTCATGGAAGTCCCGCCGCCGAAGTATTTCCGTCTGCGCCCCGGTGGAGAGGTGCGTCTGAAATACGCCTACATCATCAAGTGCGAGGAGGTCGTAAAGGACGACGCCGGCAACGTCGTCGAGATCCGCTGCACAGCCGATCTCGACAGCAAGAGCGGCGGCCCGAATGCCGGGCGCAAGGTGAAAGGCACCATCCACTGGGTCAGTGCCACTCACGCAATCGATGCAGAGGTCCGCCTCTACGATCGCCTCTTCACCGCAGCCGAACCGGATGCCGACGGCGACTACAAGAAGCACCTGAACCCCAAGTCACTCGAGGTTGTGACTGCGAAGTGCGAGCCGAGCCTGAAGGATGCGAAGCCGGAGGAGCGTTATCAGTTTGAACGCCTCGCATACTTCGCCCTCGATCAGGAGAGCACCCCGGAACGGCTGGTCTTCAACCGCACGATCACGCTCAAGGATACCTGGGCGAAGGAAGTGAAGAAGGGGTAATCAAGACAGCAATCACCGGCTGGGCAGCAAGGCAAGCTGCCCAGCCTATTCTGGAGGCTGTTCGCCTCGGGAGGCGAAGTATTGCCTCAGAAATATCAGGTCCGGGATGTCTTTCTCCCGCTGCGTGGGCGCTTTCATACGCCACAGCAGTCGAGGTGATGCAAAAGGAATGGGAACACCCTCCACCTCGTGGATAATGACGTCCTTCGAAGCCTCCTCGTAGTCGATTCCGCACGCGGACTTCATCTAATCGACGACAATCTCATCAGCTACACGAACCACCGTGTACTGCTCGATTTCGCCAGGCGAAAGTTCGCGCACCGCCTTGTCGGGAAGCGTCTCCAAGGCTTGGAAAACGAGCGCCTCGTTCTCCCGATCTGTGGCGACGATCAGATCCACGTCCATCGTACGGCGATCATAACCTGCGGCACGAATCGCAAAGCCGCCCACTACGACATACCGGGCACCCAATTCATTGAGTGCCCGGCAGAGATCGAGCAAATCCTCGACCGCAGGCTCGCGTGTCGCTAGCTCCTCGGGGTCTCCGGGCGTGTAATCATCTTCCACATCCATGCGTCAGCCTCTTCGTGGGATTTGAACCGATAGACCCCTTTCGGCACGAACGGCGTCGGGAAAGCTTTTCGCCAGGCACGCATTTCAGCCTTTGTCCCACCCTGCAGGGTGAGAGGCTGCTTGCGCGCCTTCCGGCGGCCTACAACCTTTCCGATGGATTCCTGCAGATTGACGATCGGCTCCATGAGATCAATATAAGCGGAGCCGGCAATTCCGGCGAGATACAATCCCAATGAGTGCGAGGTGGCGCTATCCCCCAAACTCCGGCCGTGCCAGCGCGCGGTCGATCCGCTCGAGGACCTTCTCTTTCCCGAGCACTTCGAGCAGGTGATAAAGGCTCGGTCCGGCGGTTCCGCCTGTGGTAGCGAGGCGCGTCGGATGCACGAGGAGTCCCACCTTTCCTCCGAGCTGGGCGGCAGTGGCTTTCAGAGATGCCTCAATCGAAGCAGCATCAAACTTCTCCAATCCCGCAAACGCATCCCGCACTGCTTGCAGCCGAGGTTTATTCTCGGAGGTGAAGTGCTTCGCGACGCCTTCCGGATGATAGCTGATGTCATCCGTGAAATAGAACCCGGCGTACGCGGGCAGCTCGTGGAAGACGCGGACCTTGCCTTTGCAGGTCTCGAGTGCGGCGCGAATGTAATCATCCGAGAACCGGCCCAGATCGATTCCACCCCGCTGCAGTGCCTCGCGGCCATAGGCGTGGAGCCGCTCGTCGCTGACCTCCTTCATGTACTCGGCGTTCAGCCAGGTGCATTTGTCGAAGTCGAATGACGCGGCCTTGCGGTTGATATTCGACAGCTCGAAACGCTGAATGACCTCGTCGATGCCGATCTTCTCGCGGTCATCTTTGGGTGACCAACCGAGGAGGCAGAGGTAATTGCGGACAGCTTCCGGCAGGTACACTCCGTCGATATAAGTCGTGATGCTCGCGCCCTGATCGCGCTTGCTCATCTTGGAGCCGTCGGGATTCAGGATCAGCGGGATATGCGCGTAGCGCGGCGGCTGCACACCGAGCACTTTGAAAAGCTCGATGTGCTTCGGTGTGTTCGAGAGGTGGTCCTCACCACGAATCACGTGCGAAATCTTCATCTCGATATCGTCCACCACATTCACAAAGTGGAAGATCCACGAGCCGTCCGGACGCCGGATCGTCATGTCGGGATGCGTCTCCGGGTTTGAAAGATCGAACTCGATATTCCCGCAGATCTCGTCCTCCACGACCACCTTCTCGCGAGGAGAACGGAAACGCCATGCGCCACCGTCTTCATAAAGGTGCCCACCCTCCTTCAGCTTATCGAAGTAACGCTGATAGATCTCCTCCCGCTCACTCTGGAAATATGGACCGTAATCCCCGCCCTTATCCGGGCCTTCATCCCAATCGAGACCGAGCCAGCGGAGGCCATCAAAAATCACCTGAACCGCTTCCAGCGTGTTACGCGCTTTGTCTGTATCCTCCACGCGAAGCACAAACTTACCGCCGGTGTGGCGGGCGTAGAGCCAGTTGAACAACGCCGTGCGCGCCCCGCCGACGTGCAGATAGCCGGTGGGCGACGGTGCAAAGCGAACGCGAACATTGGAACTCATAGAGCCGGCCAACTTGCTCCGAGAGCGAACCAAGAGCCAGAAGAATTCAGCAATCAAAGTGGAGCGGACTTGCAGTCCGCTCGGCTTATAGCCCGGCAGTTATGAGGTGTCTGGATACGGGCGTCAGAGTAGGGTAGGCATCCAGCCTGCCAGCGATGCTCCCAGCAGCACGGGAGATCTCAGACCTCCCACGCAGGTGAATATGCAACACGCATGCATGAAAGGAAAGCGTCTGCCTTGGGAGCGGTATTCTTCAGGTTCGCAGTGTTGGATGACTTGGGAGCGTTCTCACGGGGCGGCGTCCACCTCGCGCAGGCTGGAAGCCCACGCCACTCTGCGCCGCTCCTTTTCGTAAGCGCGGGGAGGTAGGCGAGCGCTGCCGCTGTCGCGCTCTTGCGGGGTGGTAGGTGGCGAACGCCCGTCCTGCTCTCGACGCCCACCCTGCGCAAGCTGGAAGCATGCGCCACCCTCTCACCGCATTCGAAGTGCGGTGGGAGGGTAGAATTCTACCCCCTCCGGGTCTCTTGCTACGGTGCTCTCGTGTGGAGCTACCGTGCTCTTCTGTGCCACTGCCCTGGAAGGGCCCCGGAGCGCAGCGCTCTCCCGCTCTGCTGCAGCAGGCTCCTGCCAACGACCACTTCACCGCCCCGGGAGGGCAGAAGATTTCGCAATTTTTCTTCCCGCAACGTCACGGTTTGACGTCGGCCCTTGTTACCATGCGCCCCCATGTACAACGACCGCATCGATCTCACACTTCCTGAAGCCAGTCTCGAGCAGATCGTCTCCTTCCTGCTCTCCGCCGAGGAACTGCTCTCCTCGCTTAAGAGCGTGACGCCCACCGACAGAAAACACCTGGCAAAGCTCGGGCTCAAGAACGAGACCCTCGCCCGCGACATCATCGAAGTCGGCCGCGCCAATCTGGATCTGATCCCACGGGGGATCAACTTCGAGAAAATAGACCGGGATCTGATTGCCCGGGATCAGTTGCGCAGCCTCAAGTTCCTGCTCGAGAGGCTGCTGGGCAAAATCAAGGACTCCCTGCTGCTGACCGGAGTGGATATCTACGGCGCGGCGCTCGCCATCTACCACAGCCTCAAACGCAATGGCGAGTGCGCCAGCCTCAAGGACGTCGTCGATGAGCTGAAGAAGGGTTTTGCCAGACCCAACAGGAAGAAAAACGGGGAGGAGCAGACGGAAAGCATCCCTGAGAAATCAGTCGAGGAGAGAACCACATCGTCACCACAACCCCACTCAATCGATCACACAGCCTCGGTCCCGTCCGAAGAGCCACTGCTTGTGGAAACCCAAGCATCATCGACTACCACCCCGGCAAACGCCCCATCACATGGGACGCCGGTGATCATCCCCAAACAGCATCAGGCCCCCTTGCCCACTACATCCTACGCTTTTCCCCTTCCGCCCTCGCACCATGCGCCCATGGTCCTGAGCACTATTCCCCTCACCTTCCTTGCATCCGATGCTATCTTGAGCGCGGGACTTGCTTTGTCCCCTCACACCCGCCCACGCTAGTTTCGTGCCGGGAGTTTGATTGACACCCCCGACTCTCTTCCTAATTTTCGCGCACGCAGCCCACCCAGCAGCCGCCGCTCTTCGCCATGTCGCAAAAAATTCTCGTCATTGATGACAACCTTGCCTCGTCGAAACTCGCCGAGAACGTACTCGAACAGCATTTCAATGGCGGAGACGTACTGGTCGCGCAGCGGGCGGTGGACGCCTTTGACCGATTCAACATCGCGCAGCCGGACCTGATCCTGCTGAACGACGCGCTGCCGGATCTCGACGCGGAGACGATCTGCTACCGCCTCCTGAACGATCCCGCGACCGCCAAGGTGCCGGTGGTGCTGATGGCTGGCGACGGTGCCGCAGACCGGATCGAAGGACGCTACTCTAATGTCGTCCGCGTACTACCCAAACCGGTCACGCCGGAAGCACTGCGCGACGTGCTGGAGACCTCGATGCCGAAAGGCCGCGGATTGGCGAGCCCGGCTCGGCAACAGCTCTTCTACGATCCGTCCACTGCGGTCTTCAGCGGTCACACTCACTTCTTCTCGCTACGTGCCGCCCTCCAGATGGCGTACGGCGACAAACTCACCGGCGTTCTCCGCTTCTTCCTGAACAAAGCGCCGATCGAGCTCTACATCACGAAGGGCCGTTTCATTTTTGCCACCACGCGGAATCCGCAACTCTACTGCCGCGATTCACCCACCATTCTCTCGAGCACCAATCTTGGGGCGCTGATGGAGGCGCAGGTGAATCAGTATCACAGCGGATGCCCGATTTTCCTCTACCTCTCCGTCCGCGGCGGCTTCCCGCATGAGGACGTCGTTTCGCTCACCCGTGAGCACGGTCAGCGTGTCTTCTCGAATCTCTGGACATCGGGCCGTGTGCACTTCGAGTTCGAGCAGCTCGATCAGTTCCCCGAGTTCGTGAAGAACTTCCCGCCGACTCCCGAGGACCCGGAGAACTGGGTACTCGCGAGCCTGCGTTACGTGAAGTACGAGAACCTCATGGCGCATCAGCGTCCGGACCCGAACGGCAGCCCGGCTTACACCCGCAAGGGCTACGAACTGATCCAGAAGCTGAAGCTCAACGATGTCGAAGCGCGCTTTGCCACGGCGGTGAACGGCACCGAATCGCTCCAGGCAATCGCCAAGCGAATCGGCGTCCCGCTGAACGACGCTCTGCTCATCGTCTTCCGCTTCGCCGAGCTGGAGATCATCGACTACTGGTCGTCCAACGTCCTCTCGCTCCCGGGCGGACAGCCTGCGCCACAGGCCGCCGGGGCGACTGCTGCGTAAAGTCGTAGATTCAGATTAGATTTTGCCGAGTGCCGATCCGTTATGCGGGTCGGCACTTTGTGTTCAACCTGGAAACGACAATGGAAGACTGAGGTTTTGCGGAAACTTCATTGCTGGGCAGGCATGATGGACATCTCGGTGTTTTTCATCAGCTATAACGTATTTGATTCCAGCTTTTTCGTTGACTTACCGCGAACTCTCCGAAGAGTGCGCGCCTCCATGCAAATTCGCCCGCTTCTAGTTGCGATATCTACAGTTTTTGCTGCCTGCGCGCTCACCACCGCGAAAGGCGCTGTGATTTACGGCAGCACGGCTGATCGTGAACTGAACGAAGGAAATCTCATTCAAACTTCGGCCACTGGACCAACGCTCCGCGCGGGAGCATCCGGCTCCTCTCCTGCGGGAGGACGCAATGCATTGGTGGTCTTCCAGCTACCTGACTTCGGTGCGGTGTCGAATCCATTCCTGACAGTGGATTTTGGAATCCATCTTGCGACCCTTACTGGAACTCCGGCGTATAACGTGGATCTTTACGGACTTGGCCTTCAGAGCACCGATACGCTGACTGTCGGAAGTGGCGCTCTCGCAACCAATCGGTTCTATGAGGCGGACGCAGTTGATCCGAACGCTACCCTCATCCAGCTCGATTTCACGACACCCGCCACGAATGCATTGGGGTTCAAGAATACCGACGCGACTGCGGATCTCGCGCTGACGAGCTATCTCAACACTCTGTATGCATCGGGCGCAGGAGCAAACCAGTTTGTTGTTTTCAGGCTAAATCCGGATGCAAACCTGGGTAGTCCGACGCTTGGATACAATTACAGTTCCGCCGATGCCGGGGATGGGACTGCATTTGATCCGGTGCTGACATACACCGCGGTGCCGGAGCCGTCCGCGTCTGTAATGTTGATTGCCGGTGCTTCCTTGATTGGCTTCATCCGGCGCCGGCGTTGATCTGGTTGCCTCAGTCCCGCCGCTGAGACGATTCGCCTGAAATCGGAAATCCTTTCAGGTCTTTCGGAGCGCCCGATAACACGGGCGCCCTTTCATTTTATCAAGCCCTATCTTCACTTGCACTCGCGCGGTGGCTCCGCCGCCGTGTGCCGCACCTTCGGGGCTCTGCCCCGCATTTGAGGACGCCAGAGCATCCTCAGAAGTAGGATCGAGCGGCCGATCCCAAGCGTGAGCGGCGATTGAGATTAGGATTGCAAGCGTGACCAGACGGTCAAGCACTGACCATTACCACCGCCTCAGCCACGCTTCGGTCGCGTATTTCCGCTGGGCCAATTCTGCAGCGGACTTGATCACCGTGTCTGACAGGTCCCTCACCATCACCTTTCCCGCTACCGCCCCCGCCATCTTCTCCCCAAACTCCTCGGGCAAGCTCTTCACCTGCAGACTTCCCTGATGCAGCAAGCCATGCTGCGTGCGCCGCTGTGCCGCTCCCGCGACTTTTTCTGTCCCGATGAGCACATCGTGCTGCGCCGGGTTCTCGAAGCAGGCATTCGAGATCTTCGGTGATGCCGCACCGGCAAGGAGCGCCTCCGCGCGGAAGTGCTCCGCGAGAAGGCGCGCGATCCGCTCGTGAATCGCCGCGTAAGAAGTCAGCGGCGTCTCCCGCGCAAACTCAACATCACGAGGCACGATCAATGTATAGGTAAAATCCTCCCCATGCGGCACGACACCGCCTCCGGTCCAGCGTCGGACCAACTCACGCTCGGGCCAGGCAGATTCCACCTCGCCGATCTTTCCAAAATACCCGAAGGAAACAGACGGAGACGCCCATCGATACACCCGCAGCAACGGTGTTGTCGCGTGCAGCAACAGCGCCTCGTCGATCGCCATATTCAGCGCGGCATCGTGCGGCTCGGGATCGAGCACTCGTGTGATCTCCGGAAAAAGCATTGGATCGAAAATTAGGGAAGTAAACGGGCACGGCAACGTTTGCCTTTCGTCGATCGTGAGCTACCCTCCGCCACTCTATGGCCAAACCCGCTGCACTAGGCAAAGGACTCGGCGCACTCATTAATACGCGCGTTGCCTCGCCCACCCCCGCTGTCGAACGCGGCGAACGTGTGCAGATGGTCAGCTTAACGCAGATCGTCCCCACGCCGCTCCAGCCTCGTACAGTTTTCAAGGAAGAGAATCTCCAGGAACTCGTCGATTCGATCAAAGAGCATGGAATCATCCAGCCTCTGATCTGCCGTAAAAACGGCGAAAGCTTCGAACTCATCGCCGGCGAACGCCGCTGGCGCGCGGCCCAGAAGGTCGGGCTGGCGGAAGCACCCGTCATCGTTCGTTCGGCTTCGGATCAGGATGTGCTGGAGCTGGCACTGATCGAGAATCTTCAGCGTGAAGACCTGAATCCGATCGAAGAAGCGATCGCCTTTGCCAAGCTCGCGAAAGAGTTCGGTCTGCGGCAGGAAGACATCGCAC
>CBINJX010000013.1:0-15380 GCA_966251085.1 uncultured Verrucomicrobiales bacterium | reverse complement strand
ATAGCGTAGTAACCTACTACGCTTCACCTAAATCTCATCTTCAACTGTAGGACTAGGGACTGAATTGAGACGTTGAAGGATCGAAAAAAGCGTTCGAAAGACTCAACAAAGGACCGCAAAGACTCAATGGACACGTTTGGAGACGGAAAAAAGCGTCTCCGGGATGCTTTGGACACTTGGCGGGATGCTTTTTTCCATTCCTAAACGTGTCCGAACACTTGGCCGAACGCTCCATTGATACGTTGGGACGCTTCCTTGATACATTGGAGCTCTCCATTGATGGTTTTTAGCGGTCTCTTGATGGTTTCCGGCGCTCAATCGATACTTTGGAGCGCTCCGTTGATGGGCCCGGACGCTTCGTTCATCCTTTCTGACGCTTCGTTCATGCTCTGAAGCCCTTGGTTGATAGGGCTGGACTCGACGTTGAACGATTTCGGCTCAGCCAACTTCAGATCACCTGAATCACCAGAGCCGTCGTATTATCCCGTCCGGATCTTTCGAGAGACTCATCGACCAGAACACGCGCCGGGTTCCATCCGTCGGCAGGCGACTCAGTCGGACGCAGGATCTCGAGAATCTGGGAGTCGTACAATCCGTCTACGATCCCGTCACTGCAAAGCAGAATGAGATCGCCGGGTTCACAGGCGATGGCACCAAGCTGAGGCTCGACGAACTGATGTCCAGCGCCGAGTGCTTTCTGCAGATGATTCCGGGCAGGATGGGTCTTCGCCTCCCGCTCGTTAATCTTGTTATTCCGGAAAAGCCACCCGACGTGAGTATCGTCGTGGCTGACCTGCCGGATCCCGCCGTCGCGCGCGGAGAGATAATAAACCCGGCTATCGCCGATGTGCGCGAAGTACATCCACGCAGGGGTAAACCAGCACATGCTCAGCGTAGCTCCCATCCCTTTACACTCTTCGTAGCTGCCCCCGAGAAACATCAGCGCCCGGTGGATCTGATCGAACAGTTCCACGAGCACGTCTCCATAGCCTGCCTCCAGACCTACAGCCGACTGCTTGTAGGAACGCGGAAGCAGACGGGTGATCTTTTCCACCGTGATCCGGCTGGCAAACTCCCCTGCCATCGCGCCACCGATCCCATCACTCACCGCAAAGACAAAATCCATGTGCCCGGTGGAAGCTTCCCCGAGTTTTCCGAGATGATGCAGTTCCCGTGCGTCGAAGCAGGCACCTAAAAACGTATCCTCGTTATTCTTCCGCACCTTGCCGCGGTCGGTATGTCCGAACCAACGGAGAGTGTTCCAAGCCGGGGGCCTGCTAGGGTCATGCATTCGCGGATTTGTCGAATCCCGGCAAGATGGTGGCAAACTCAAAATCGATCAAACAGAAGCGCCCGTCAGTCTGCCGGTAAGTGACGTTGCGGACCTCTGCGTCATCGTGCCGGACGCCGTACGGCTCCAGCTCTGCAAAAAGTTCCTTTGTCCGCGATTCATCCAGATGCTCCACCCGACTGCCGCAACTGGTGGTTACAATTCGCAGCTCATCCTGGTGAATTTCGATCAGCCTGGGCACAAATGGACAGCCCACTGCCTCCAAATGACGAAGAACCCGCACCTCATTGGCGAATCGCTCTTCGGCATTCGGGCCGCGAAACGTTTTGTGTACACGACCATCGTAGCCGATGCGGACTTTGGCTCTAAGGGTGTCCTTCACTTCGCGCATGAGGAGAAAACAAGCCTGCCTGAGGCAAAACCACAAGCGCTGAGGTAGAGCAGGCAGTCTTTCGCGGCTTTTGTAAAGCGGCTCTGAAATGGAAATTGATACAGCAGCACGATCCTTGGCATTGTGCCTGCTAAGGTGTGCGGCGCGCCGAGAATTTAGGGCCAAACCCTCACCAACAGCGGCCGACCACGGCGCATCCCCGCTGAAAATCGACACCACCATCTATCCTAATGGCGAAGTACAAACTGGAATACATCTGGCTCGACGGCTATGAGCCGGTCCCGAACCTCCGCGGCAAGACTCAGGTCAAGGAATTCGACAGCTTCCCAACTCTCGAAGAGCTCCCGATGTGGGGCTTCGACGGCAGCTCGACCCGTCAGGCCGAGGGCGGCAGCTCCGATTGCTTGCTGAAGCCGGTCGCTGTATTCCCTGATCCGATCAAGCAGAATGGTGCACTGGTCATGTGCGAAGTCCTGCTCCCGGACGGCACACCTCACCCGAGCAACAGCCGGGCAACCATCCAGGACGATCCCGACACCTGGTTCGGTTTCGAGCAGGAGTACTTCCTTTATAAGGACGGCATACCGCTCGGCTTCCCTCAGGGCGGCGGCTTCCCACCACCACAGGGTGAGTACTACACCGGCGTTGGCTACAAGAACGTCGGCGATATCGCCCGCCAGATTGTGGACGAGCATCTCGACCTTTGCCTCGAAGCCGGTATCAACCACGAAGGCATCAACGCCGAGGTGGCGAAGGGTCAGTGGGAATTCCAGGTCTTTGGCAAGGGCTCCAAAACCGCAGCCGACCAGGTGTGGATGGCCCGTTACCTCCTCATCCGCCACTGTGAGCAGTACGGAGTAGACGTAAACTTCCACTGCAAGCCGCTCGGCAAGGATGTAGACTGGAACGGTTCGGGCATGCACACGAACTTCTCCACGAAGCACATGCGTGAAGTCGGCGGCAAAGAGTACTTTGAGAAGCTCATGGCAGCTTTCGACAAGTACAAGAACGAGCACATCGCGGTGTACGGCCCGGATAACCACCTGCGCCTCACTGGTCTCCACGAGACTCAGTCGATCGACAAGTTCAACTACGGCGTCGCTAACCGCGGTGCTTCGATCCGCATCCCGCACAGCTTCGTGAACAACGGCTATCGCGGATATCTCGAAGACCGTCGTCCGAACTCCCAGGGCGACCCGTACAAGATCGCAAGCCGGATTCTCCAGACGATCGCGACGGTTCCGACCGCCTAATCAAGGTCCTCAGCTCTGAAAATTCAAAACGCCGCCTGGCTTTGCCGGGCGGCGTTTTTTGGTCTTAATCTTAATCCTGATCTTATTCTTACTCTCTCGGGCAGCGCCGCAGCAGAGGGAGAGTAAGATTCAGATTACGAATAGACGCTTACGCGTTGAACACCCGCTCCGGAGAGATCCCGTGCAGGTCAAAGAGCCGGAGAATGGTTTCCTCAATGAGGTTATTCGGGCAGCTTGCACCAGCCGTGATTCCAATCGTCAGGGGCCGGTCAGGGAGCCATCCCTCAGTCACGATCTCCTGCTTCTGATGCTGATTATAGTGCACGATCCGCTCCCGGGATTCGAGGCGGGAGGCGTTACGAATGAAATAGGTCGGGAGCTTCGCCTCACCCATCTCCGCGAGGTGAGAGGTATTTGAGGAATTGTATCCACCCACCACGATCAGCAGGTCCATCGGCTCATTGAGCATCTGCTGAAGAGCATCCTGACGCTCCTGCGTAGCGCCGCAGATCGTATCGAAGAAACGAAAATTCTGCTTCGATTTCTCGGCACCGTCGCGGTCCTCGATGGCTTTCATCACCCGGCGCTGCACTTCCTCGGTTTCCCCACGCATCATCGTCGTCTGGTTCGCGACGCCGACCCGGCGAAGATGCAGGTCTGGATCGAACCCCTCGCTGTGGCAGCCTTTGAAATATGCGAGGAACGCCTCCTTGTCGCCACCGTGACGGATGTAGTCGCAGACGTAATCGGTATCCTTCAGGGTCAGCACCACCAGGTAATGCCCCTTGCCGTCCTTGATCGCACGGCTCGCCGTGGCCTTTGTCTCCTCGTGAGACGCCTTACCATGGATGATTGAAGTCATGTCATCCGAGGCATTCTGCCGGACACGCTTCCAAACGCTCATCACGTCACCGCAGGTAGTATCCACGATCTGACATCCCTTCTCCTTGATCCGCGCGAGCGTGGTCACATCGGTACCGAAAGCGGGAACGATCACCACGTCCTCCGGCTGCAGATCCTCCACATTCGCATCCTGGCCTTTCTCAATGATGTTGCGGATGCCGAGCGCGTGGATCTGTTCGTTCACCTCGGGATTGTGGATGATCTCGCCCAGTATAAAGAGGCGGCGCTCCTTTCCAAAAACCTTGGCGGCCGCGTACGCGAGATCGATCGCACGCTCGACGCCGTAGCAAAAGCCGAACTGCTTCGCCAACTTGATCGTGAGCCCGTCCACATTCAGCAGCCCACCGGAAGCTCGGAGCCGGTTGACGATATCACTGCGATAATGATTCTCCACCTGTGCCTGGACAGCGGCCATCACATCGGGGGTCCGGAGATTCACGCGCGGTGCGGCTTTCGGAGCGGCTTCGGTACTCATGATAAGAACTAATAGAAATAGCTGACTTTTGCCCGGAGACAATCGGGGAAGCTGGGCGGGAGAGTTAAGAGTTGAGAGTATCGAGTTGAGAGCCGCGTACTGGCGGATCGATGCGGATTAGGGTGCCGTGAGCGGAACTGAGTACGCGCCAGACGAGGCTCACCGGCTCAGCAGCTATTTTTTCTGATCCGACGGAGCGTGGCTCTCAACTCTCAACCCTCAACTATTAACTCAAAAAGAAACAGCCGCTGGATGCTCGATCAGCATCCAGCGGCTGCGGGGTCTTGGGGGAGGGAAGTTTTTAACCTTCGATGAGCAGCGGCCCCTCTGGATCCTGGAACCAGGATGGAGACATGAGCGCGCTCATTGGCGGATTGGGATCGCGGCTCTGGTCGAGCGGCTGTACCGTGCGACCGGCAGTGGCGTCTTCAGGCTGTGTGGAAGCGATGTACACCGGGGTGCCGGGCTTCACGAGCGCGAAGAGACGAGCGGCAGCCTCGCGATGCAGGCGGATGCAGCCATGGGTGCGCGGCACGGGATGCACGAACCCTTCGTGGAAACCGTAAGCCGGCTTGAACTCACACCAGTACCCCATCGGGTACCCGGCCCCGGGCTGGCTGATGCGGCGCTTGTTCTTGATCTTGTTGGTGATCCGGAAAGACCCCGCAGGCGTCGGGGTCTGGGGAGTACCGACACATCCTTGAACAGCCATCAACACCCGGTCCCCTTCCACCACATAAACGTTTTGAGTCGAGGTCGAGACCTTTACCTTTACCGCATTAGGATCGCGGGGTTTGTAGGCAACGACCTTGTAGGGCTTTGAGACGGACGCCGTCGTCGGTTTGGTGGCGCAGCCAGCGAGGAGAGCCAACCCCGCAGCGGCGAAAAGAAGGTGAAGATGTTTCTTCATGGAGAGATTGCAGCGCAGACGGTGAAGCGCAGGTGCGAGAGCTTGTCAACGCTCACCGGCAAACCCTTTACTGAAGCGGCTTGCGGGGCGGCAATGTAAAAGCTTCGCGCCGCAGCTTTTCGAATTTGCCGGACTCGTTCGAGTATTGAGGGTAAGCACGGGTGGCGTCGCGCGGCTTGTAGCGGAAATGCTTGTACGGCCAGAGCCATTCCCCAGGTCGGGATTGCAAGATCGGCTCGAAAGGCTCCCAGCAACGCTGCGCAATTTCCTGCAAAGTCGCGCCTTCAGGCCAATCGACCGGCGAGAGGGCACGGACGCGGCAGGAGCCGTCGGCGAGAGGCTCGCTTTCCACGGGAATCAGCAGCGCTCCGGCCCGTTGGGCGAGTACTGCATGGAGGAGAGGCACACACATTTCCAACCCGCGCTGGTTCGGCTCCTTCCCGGGGCGAAATGCTTCTACCACCGTAGCCGCCTGGCTGGGACGCAAGCTGAGGTCGATCAGCAGACCCGACCATCCACCGCGTTTCACCGCCTTCAGCAGGCGAAGGACCGAGTTTTCCTGTGGAATGATCGTGTGACCGGAAACTTCACGCTGCGCGGAGAAGGTTTCCGTAAGGCGCGGATTTTTAAAGTTCTCCGCAACGATGGAGGTGTGAAGTCCGAGGAATCCAAAAGCGAGACTCGCCCATTCCCAGTTTCCCTGGTGCACGCAGAAGAAAACCGCTCCCGCCTTTCGTCCCTCGAGTCGTTGCTGAAGTTCCTCGAAGCCTTCGAGGTGCAGGTATTGACGGAAGTTTTCCTTCGTGAGCCGCGAGGACCAGAACAGGTCCAGCATGGTCCGGACAAAGTTCCGGTAGGAAGCCTTGGCCAGCGCCCGCCGCTCCGCCGGGGTGAAACGATTTCCAAAAACGCACTCCAAATTGGAGATCGCGACCTGACGCCCTTTGGCATCGAGAAAAAACGCCAGCGTACCCAGCGCCTCCCCGAGCCGTGCACATCCACGCCGGGAAAGCCGCGGGATTGCACTGGCGAGCAGGCGGCATCCAAGATCTTCGAGGTAATAGCGAAAAGCTTTCCAGCGGGTCATTGTGCGGGGTGTTCAGATCGCTGCTCCAGCGGGAGACGTCCAGTACTCAGTCGCGGAATGGATCGGCACGCGGAGATTGATCTTTCACATGAGCGCTGCTTTCCCTACGCTCACGCCTCATGAAAGCCAGTCATGTCGCTGCAGGCTTCGCGGTCATCTTTGGATTGGTTTCGGAAGTCGCATGGTCCCAGACGCACGAGGCAGAGAACGATTCCCGTTCCGGGACGGTGGAAGAAAAGCTGGAGGCAATCCGCACGAAACATCAGGTCCCGGGGCTGAGCGCCGCAGCGTACATTGATGGAAAGGTCGTGGAGATCGGAGCGGCAGGCGTCCGGAGGGCTGACTCCGGGGAAAAAGTAACCGTGGATGACCTCTGGCACATAGGATCATGCACCAAGTCGATGACCGCCACCCTGGCTGCGATCCTCGTCGAAGAAGGTCGCATCAAGTGGGATACGACGGTCGGGGAAACCTTGAAGAGCGCACCGTCCCTGGCGGATGGATGGAAGGAAGCGACGATTGAGCAACTCCTTCAGAATCGCGCCGGAGCTCCCAAGAATCCACCGGAGGCGCTTTGGGCAGCAGCATGGGAAGGCACCGGTACTCCGCGTCAGCAGCGGAGGGACTTCGTCTTTGGCCTGCTTCGCACCGCTCCGGAATCGAAGCCAGGCACTCACTACCAGTATTCCAACCAAGGATATGCAATTGCCGGTGTCATGATCGAGCAGATCACCGGCCGTCCTTGGGAAGACCTCATGCGCGAGCGCCTGTTCCGTCCGCTGGGAATGAAGAGCGCTGGATTTGGATCTCCCGGCAGGAGGCAGCCGTTAGGGCATAAGGGAAAACTCCCACCATTACGCCCCGTGGAGCCAGGCCGGGGTGCGGACAACCCCGCAGCAATCGGCCCAGCTGGAACGGTGCACTGCTCCATTGCGGATCTCGCACGCTATGCAGGATGCCACGCCGAGGCCGGGCGCGGAGGAAAAACCCTGCTGAAACACGAGACATTTGCGCGCCTGCATCAACCACCCGAAGACGGCGACTATGCTTCAGGCTGGAGCGTCACCGAGCGCCCGTGGGCAGGAGGCAAGACACTGACCCATGCCGGCTCCAACACGATGTGGTTTGCTGTGATGTGGGTGGCACCGGAAAAGCGTGCCGCCTTCGTCGCCGCTACGAATACCGCAAGCGATACTGCGCACGCCGCTTGTGACGAAGCCGTCGGCTGGCTGATCAGGCGAACGCTAAAATGACGAAATCCGAGAGAATTCCGAATGTTCAATGACCAAAGGTCGCGCACCCGTTCGTCATTCGTCTAGTACCGCGGCACCGTCGGATCCACCTCACGCGACCACGCATCAATACCGCCACCGAGGTTTACGACACTCGTAAACCCCTGCCGCGACAGGTACTCTGCCACATGGGCCGACCGCACGCCGTGATGACAATAGATCAACAGCGGCTGCGCGGGATCGGTTAACTTCTCCGCCGCCAAAGCCTGAAACTGCGACAGAGGCAACAGCTCGGCCAATGGAAGTCGGCAGATTTCCCATTCCTCCGGCTCGCGGACATCGATCAGCCGCGGTGGTTCGCCGGATGCGAGCCACTCCTTTGCAGACTCCGCGCTGATCTCGTGGAAAGGCACGGCTTACCGGATGATTTCGACCGGCGTCCCCTTCTCCACGTTTGCGAAGAAGGCTTCCGCCATGAATCCCGGCATACGGATGCAGCCATGGGACGCAGGATAACCCGGCAGGAAACCTTCGTGCATGCCGACAGCCCCCGTGATCCGCATGAAATATGGCATCTTAGCGCCGTCAAAGACCGCCCCAGGCGGCTTTTTGTCCTTCCGCACATCGACATCCTTCTGGACCACATAACCGTTCGCGTCCACGTAGTCGCCATAGAGGTTGGACTTATGATCCTTGCTCTTCTGGATGATCTTGAACTTGCCAGTAGGAGTATCAAACCCCTCACGGCCGGTCGCGATCGCCGACACGCCGACAAGTTCCTCCCCCTTGTAGAAATATGCCTTCTGCTCGCTCAGGGAGATTCGCACGAGTGGATCGCCGGTGATTCCATCTCCATCCCAATAACTCACGTTATCGAAATTTGCCCGCTGGGGTTCAGGCATGGCCCGGTAACCGCCTAGATAGACCGTTTCCTCGCTGAAACGCGGGTCGCGGGTCCGGCAGCCGGTGGAAAGGACGGCAGCGAGAAGTAGAAGAGTGCAGCCAAGCGTTCGCATGTTTGCGTAGGTGGTGGTTCGAAGCGCGGGCAATTAATAGGGCGCAGGAGAAAGGTCAAGCGGTGTCGGGGATACAAAGTGTTACTCTTTGAGAAACCTGCCAGCGAAGCCGTTGCGGGCGGGCATTCCCTCTGCTATAGAACCGCCGCTTTTTCCCAAGCCACTCTCCATTACGGACCATGCCGACCTACGAGTATCAGTGCGCAAAGTGCAAGAAATCCTTCGATATTTATCAATCCATGAAGGATGAGCCACTGCAGACCTGCCCCCAGGAGCAGTGCCGCATGAAAACCTGGGGCAAGGGCCCCGTAAAGCGGATGCTCGGCACCGGAGCAGGCCTTATTTTCAAGGGGTCCGGCTTCTACATCACCGACTACCGCAGCGAAGGCTACAAGGCTGCCGCGAAGAAGGACTCCTCCTCTCCCGGCGGCGGCGAAACCAAAAAAACCGAGAGCAAACCCGCTGCGAAGGAGAAAAAATCCGGCGCGGCCAAGAAGGATTGAAAGGACTAGATGGCCAAGTCTCCCTCACTCACCCTGACGTGTAAGCAGTGCGGATACGTCAACGAACCCGAACGGGTTTATTGCCATAATTGCGGCACCAAACTCGATCGCTCAGTCCTCCCGAAAGAAGGGGAGATTCGGCGGGAATCGCCACAAAAGGCGCAAAAACGGATCAAAAAAATGACCAATCCGGGCGCAAGCCCGGTGCAGCGCGAAGTCAAAACCTTCGTGAAGACCGTCCTTTTTGCCGTGCTGGTGGCTGGCGTGATCCAGATGTTCCGCGCACCGGCGGATGCTCCCCCGGAGAGAAACGAGCTGACGACGCGCTTCGTTTCCAGTGAGTTGATGGAGCTGTCCAACTTTCCGCAGCCACGCAGGATTGCATTCACGGAACCCGAGCTGAATGCCGCTCTCAAGCAAATGGCGAAGCCCGGCGAAGGCATGATTGCAAAATTCGACCGCGCATACGTGAACCTGTATCCGGACCAGGCTCGCATCAGCATGCAACAGTCGTTCTGGGGATTCCCCCTTCACGCGGGTATCGGTTTCAAACCCGAGTTCAAGAGTGGCACCTTTGAGCCAAAGGTAGTCAGCGGCAACATTGGCCGGCTCCCGGTGCATCCCACCCTGATGCCTTACGTTTCGTATGCGTTTCCACCGTTCGGAAAACTCCGGACTGCTGTAAGGCGCGACATTGAGTATCTCGCAAAGATGCGCAACATCGACATCGAAAAAGGACGGGTGATCCTCACCTCCCGCGGAGCCGCTCCTGCGGCGCCAACTGCGCTACAGCAGTAGTCCCCGCCCCATGTTCCCCCTCCCCCATTCTCTCCGTCTCCTCGGCCTGGCAGCCGGTTTGATTACCTCTATCTGTGCACTGACCGATGTTTCGTTCGGGCAGGCGGTGGATCTCACCCAGAAAAGCATCAGCAGTTCGAACCAGTTTGCGATCTACTGCCCGGATGCCGCGGTCCGCGCGCGGATCTCGAGCTTCGCGGATAATGTCCGAAATGACGTGCTCGCACTTCTGGGTGAATCGAATTTCCGGCAGACCTATCCAAACATCGTCATCACACTTGACCGCGCCTCGGTCGCTCGGCCGGGGAAACCGGTCAACTTTGGCGTTTATCGGATCCCGGGCGGCTTCAAGATCTGTATCGATGTACGGATCGACGATAATCCTGCAGCGGTAAATCTCCAGCGACACCTTGTCCGGGCGCTCCTCCTGGACTACGCCTACCGCCGGAAACCGGAAGCCATTCAGGACGGCGTCCCCTACGCGGAACCACCTTGGTGGCTGGTCGAGGGAGTGATCCAAATCGCTCGCCGCCGGGACAAAGGAATCGACGCCGATTTCTTTGCGAGACTGATCGAAGCCAATCGCCTGCCACCTATCGAGAAGTTCCTGGTCGCCAAACCAGCTGATTTTGGCCGGACCGCTCAGGCGATCGATCAAGCCTGCGCGCTTTGCTTTGTTCAGCTGCTCATCGAGCAACCCAACGGCCGGGCAAGTCTCGCCAATCTGCTCCGCCGCGTACCCGAAAGCTCCGGCGATCCTCTGGCGGAGCTTCTCAAATCATTTCCATCCCTCGGCTCGGGACAGAATCTCCAGCGCTGGTGGACCTTGAATCTGGCACGATTCTCCGCAGTGGACCGCTATAAGGGGCTCTCTCCGGAAGAGACGGATGCGCAGCTTTCCGCGTTGATCCAATTCGATCTCCCTGTGGGGAAGGATGGATCGCACCGGACGTTTACGATCAATCAGTTCAACGAATTCCTGAAGATTCCCGCCAGTCGCGCTGCGCTACTTCGTGGCCAGGCGGCAATGGTGACACTCAGCACGCAGGCCAATGCGCTCTACCGCCCCGTCATCGGCGAGTACGAGCAGATCTTTGCTCTTCTCGCCCGTGGAAAGACAAAGGGTATCCGTGAGCGCCTGACCAAGGTGGAACGATATCGCGAGTCCGTCCTGCGCCGCACTGTCGATATCGCCGACTACCTCAACTGGTATGAGGCGACGCAGATGGATTCGAAGAGCAATGCCTTCGAGGGGTACCTGAAGATTGCGAACGAATTGGAGACCCCGATGAAGCGCAGCGAACCCATCACCAAATACCTGGATGAGGTTGAGGAGCAGCTCAGTGGAAATTCCAGTTTTTGATTCCGGGCTGGCACGGAGGGAGAACGCAGCCGAGTAAGTTGCCCCCTCCCGCGTAGAGCACTCCCCGATTACATTCACTCCCCAAGCATCGAAGCGCGGGGAACTCCCAAGGAGCGGCGACACTCCTTGACCACGCTCCTGCGAATGACACAAACGTGGGGCGCGCCATTGCCGGCGCAAGGGCGCTCAGAAACTGAGAGCGCCCATACCGATCGACGCTCGCCTCAGTCCCGGAAGTTTTTGAAGACGAGGCCGACTTCAAAATCCTTGCTGCGGCAGAAGGCGATCACCGCCTGGAGTTCGTCCTTCTTTTTGCCAGTCACGCGGATCTGACGGTCCTGCAGAGCGCTCTGCACGCCGAAGTTCTGGGCTTTGATCGCCTTGATGATCTCCTTGGCTTTGTCGCCATCGAGCCCCTGCTTGATCACCAGATCCTGCGTCGCATGCCCGATGGGTGAGATAACGGGATCTTTTCTGTCCACGTTGCGAAGATCGACATTTCGCTTGGCCAGCTTGCCGATCACGATCTCCACCAATCCCTTGAGCTTGTTGGCATCCTCAGCCTTCAGCTCGATCTTCGACTCTTTCTCCCGCCATTCGATGGTGGCGGTGGAACCTTTGAAATCGAAACGGGTCGCCAGCTCTTTACGGGATTGATTGATGGCATTGTCGATCTCTTGCGTATCGACTTCAGAGACGATGTCGAAGGAAGGCATGGGTCGTTGAGTGTGAAGTGTTTAAGTTCTTAAGTGTTAAGGGGTGCAGGGGATCGGGGTGAACTCATATCCTCGCCACACCGCCTGTCCGAGAATCTTCAGAACGTTGCACGGAATTCCAGCCTCACGAAGGGAGAGCCCCCGTCGCTTTCGAAAGTCTCATCCGCCCGGTGATACTCGAACTCGCGATGAAAGACGTAACCGGCGCCAAGGTCGATCAGCGCATTCGCACTCGGCCGCCATGTAAATCCAGCCCCAGCGCGCCATTCCTTATATTCCACAAGGGCGTGATTCAGGTTCTCCTGGCGTTTGTTGTCCTGGTCGTCAGTGCGGTAATCACCTGCTGCGAGTTCTCCTCCCACCCAGAGGCTAAGCTCCTGATTTGGAGTATAGATGAGACGCGGCCGAGGCATCACGGCAAACAGGTTCCACTTCCCATAAGTAAGCGTCAGACCGCCAACCGGGAGCACCGGGGTGGAATCAAACGCATCGACCAATACACCGCCAACCAGCGCCCATGAGACATTCTCGCCTTCGTGCCACCACAAGGGTGCATAGGCGATAACGGGAACGTTGAAGGAATCTCCCCGGACATCATGCTCAAAGTAGAAACCCGGCCGGGCCTCAATGCTGATCGCAATCGCCTCCTGGATCAGATACTCTAGCGCGATGATGGCGTTAAAGTTCTGGAGCGTATTGGGAATCGGAAGACCGCCTTCGTTATCGAAATTCCACCGTGAGTACTCGGCGCCTACCCGGAGATACCACTGCCCACAATTCACGTTTGGCCAGTTATTGAAGAGATTGAGCGGAATCCGGTGGTTCAACTCGACCGAGGTGAAAGAGGAACTCCCGCGCGCATCGTCTCCGCGCTCAAAATCGCTCTCCCCGGTATAGCTGCCGCGGATGGTTAGCCAATCGAGGGCAACCGGAGGGCAGGGCTCCTGGACAACCACCGTTTCCTTTGCCTCCATCACGACGCTACCGGCAAGAGCAGTCGCGGAGAGAAGGGGGGACACCACAAACGCAAAGAGGCGCGAGGTCATGGCGCGGGACCCTATCGAGCCCTGTGGGAAAACCGAAGCGCGAACTTTGGAGTGTCAAGTGACGAGTGAAAGTGCCAAGTGGGGTGTTGCGCGGACTCCCCTCTGACTCCCGACACACCGATCACTTCAGGAACTCACGAACCTTCGCCAACGCACGTGCACGGTGGCTGAGCTGATTCTTCACCTCGGCCGGAAGTTGCCCAAACGTCTCGCAATAACCCTCGGGCACGAACAACGGATCGTAGCCAAACCCGCCACTCCCCTTCTCCTGGTTCACGATGATCCCCTCGACCGCACCCTCGAAGGTTCCAAGGACTTTTCCCGCCTCAGCCAGTACCATCACGCAACGGAAACGCGCTGTGCGTGCCTTCCCTCGAGCACCAGCTCCCTCGAGTTCCTTTAGCAAACGAGCACGGTTATCGGCATCGGTCGCATTCTCCCCGGCATAACGCGCGGAGCGCACGCCGGGCGCGTGATCGAGCGCATCCACCTCCAGGCCGGAATCGTCCGAGAGCACCATTCCATCAAAGCGCTCCGCGGCCGCCAGCGCCTTGATCGCTGCATTCTCCTCAAAAGTTTCCCCCGTCTCCTCCGGGCTGGGAATCTCCGGGTGCGCTGTAAGATCGATCACCTCCCAATCCGCTCCCAGCATCGCGCGAATCTCTCCAGTTTTGTGTGCATTCTTGGTAGCAATGAGCAGACGACGCATGACGGGAGAGTGCCAAGTGAAAGTGAGGAGTGCCAAGCGGGGAAAGCGCTTCCGCACACTCCTCGGACAAAGAAGGTCTGCACGGGGTGTGGCAATGCTCGGAGTCCGGTGGATCGCTGCTGCGGAAACTGCGGCACAAAGCCTGGGGGGCCGATCAGGTCGCAACCAGGCTTGTATCAGCATTGGGAAATCGCTAGTGGCCGGACACCGTATGAAAACCAGATCGGGATGGGTGATCTTTTCCGTCATGGCGTTGATCGGCGTTGCTGTGGCCGCGCTGAGTTCTCTTATTACCAAGAGCTTCGAACCGCCGAGGCGCATGGGGCCTCCTTGGCTGATCTCCCATGAGAATGACGCGCGGCTCTGGATCATGTTGAAACAGGAAGAGCACAGAAGTGTCCGTAGCTCCACCGGGCGACGCTCTTCCAGCAGCACCCGGTTGGAAACATGGTATCACTTCGAGGTTCAGTGCCACGATCCACAAACGACGAAGCCGCTCTGGAAAAAGCGGCTACTGACCTTGAAATCAAACCAGGGCGGCCACGGTGCGGAAGCCCGAATTTTTGGACAGCAGGGTGGAATCGTCTGGATCTTCCTGAAGGATCAACTGCTCGCAATCTCCCCTGCGGATGCCTCGGTAATTGCTGACCGGGCAACAATCGAAAAACGCAACCCGCAACTGGCGGGGATGCTATCTTTGGAACTCGATTTCTACGCGTTCGATGGTGCGATGATCATTACCACCGCGGATGCCAGACGGTATAAACTGGATTCCGCAGATTTCTCGGTAACGCCTTACACTCCGGAGAACGAGCACCGATTCTCATACGCGCGCCAAATGTCCACGCGATGGAACGGCGGTTTCCAAACCAGCGATTTTCTGACCAGCAAGGTCACTCAGGAAGGGGAATGGATTGCACTTTTCAGTGAAAGGGAAGCGACCGATGCGAAACGGGATTCCTCCGGTGATCACTACAAAGATGCCGATAAGGTGCTCAAGGAAGGCTCCCATGCGCGGCGCGGTTTCTGGAAAGCGAGCATTGGACAAACCCGGGAGTTCCGGGATGGCATCCATACGAGGATTGTCGATCTCACGCGTCTGCCGGGTACTACCGATTACCTGCAGGGCGGCCTGCTCGTGGCGCAGGGAACCAAACAACCGCTGATTCTCCGTGATCCGGAGGGATTTCTTCTGCTTCACCGCACCCGCATCGATGCCGAAGGACGCCTCGCCCTGACTCGCCTCGGCAGCGGTTACCGTGAGGTCTGGACCACGAAATATCCGTTTGCCGAGCTGCTTTCGCGATGGGAACGGCCCGATTACCTGCTCATGCTCGGCAGCGTGGAAGAGAAGATCGATGGGTACACGCAGTGGCACGAATATCTGGTCAGCACCTCATTAAAAGACGGACGAATACAGGCGTGGAACATCACGCTGGAGCAGGAAGCCGAGTAGCGCGTCCTACGGCCGAATCTCGATCGGCGTCCCATTCGGGATCCCCCGCCACAACTCCCTCATTTCGGGATTAGTGACTCCAACACATCCGTCCGTCCAGTTCACCAGCCGGTGTAATTTGCCGATCCACCCGAAGCCGTTCGGCAGCCCGTGAATCATCACATACCCTCCCGGCGAGACACCTTGGGCACGAGCTCGCGCTTTGTCTGCAGCGTCGGGATAGGAGATATG
>CBINJX010000012.1:0-15529 GCA_966251085.1 uncultured Verrucomicrobiales bacterium | reverse complement strand
GATCTTCACACTGTCGGTGATGTCGATCTCGCCAGTGGATAACGTAATCTCACCGGCGGTGGCAGCCCCCTTGAAGATGATTATATCAGTCCCGGGGGCCGCATTTGCCATGTCTACGGCGTCCCTCAGACTGCCGGCTCCGGCATCATTGAGATTGGTCACCACAAAGGTGGCCGGTGCGATCCGCTTTTCCAGATACTCGATGTAAACCGAGCGCGGGCGTCCAATACGAGATCCCGTTTTCATAACGCAAAGGAAAAGATGTTTCCGATCGTTCTACATCTCGACCCGCGAGCTCATCTCGCGAGGCAAATTCAGGTTATGTAAGGCTCTGAGATCTGAGGATCAGAGGTGGCAATATTACCGCTTACCCTTGATCCATTAAGCGTGACAGGAGTGAAAGATGCGCTCCAGATACCGCCGCCAAGCCCCCCGGCGATGTTGCCGCTTATTGTACTTCCGATTAGATTTAATTCGCTGCGAAACAGCGCGATTCCACCACCATCTCCGGCCGCAATGTTATCCCGGATAACGGTGTTTGTAATGGTAATTGGAAACCGGCTGGCGCGCAGCGCCATTCCTCCGCCATCGTCCGCAGCAGTGTTTTGCGAGAAAAGCGAACTGGCAATAGAGATCGTGCCGAGCTCCGTACGCAGGTAGAGGCCACCACCATCACCAGTACCTGCGACATTCTGAATAAATCGGCTTTTGCTGATGGTAATCGATCCATCACCACGGGTGTCTATTCCACCACCCCCGTATCCCGCTTGGTTGAAAGTGAAGAGGCTGCGGGTGATCCGAATGTCGGTCGCTGCCGTCCCGGCGCCTGATGTATAAACGCCGCCGCCGTAATTTCCCGACTGATTGTCTCGCACAGTGGAGAGGTCAATCTTCACCGATCCCTGGCTGGCATAGACTCCCCCTCCATCTTCAATCGCCGTATTTCCGCTAATCGTGGAGCGCTGGATCGTTAACAGGCTATTGAAGGCGAATATGCCACCACCGTCTTCACTTGAGACATTGCTCGAGAAAACGGAGTTCTGGATGATCGATCGGTTACCATCACCATTGATGTAAATTCCACCTCCTGCCCCCGTAGCAGACGCGGTGCGATTATTGACGAATTTACTGCCGGTAACCGTAAGCGATTCAAGAGTGTCCGCGCTCAGCCCCCCGCCCTGGTCCGTCGCGAGATTGCCAGTGATTGTGGTTCGGTTGATCAGAGCAACCCCATAACTAAAGAACAGTCCGCCTCCTTGCCTTGCATCACCGCCTGCATCGAAGACGGCGGAGTTGCCGGAAACCAGTGATTTGCGAACGGTGATTTTCCCGATTTCCTCCGTTCCGGAGAGACGGAAATTGTTTGCATAGATACCACCGCCACTGGATGCACGGTTGTCGGTAATGGTGCTTCCGTCAACGACGATGTTGCCGGTGCCGTCCTGCAAAACCCTGGCGTAAACACCCCCACCGAAGCGGAAGGTAGCATTTCCAGAAATGATACTATTCAGGATCTGGACACCCCCGTCCGCAAAGGCACGCATTCCGCCGCCGCCAGAATCGGACGTGTTTCCGATGATCTTGCTGTTGCGGATAACGACTTGCCCATCGGTAACGATGTCGAGTCCTCCACCAAATCCGTTTTCACCTGCGATAGTCGAAAACGCATCGCACCCCGCGACTACTGAGTTAACCAGGGTGAGTGATTCCCGGCACCGGATCCCTCCGCCATCATCTCCCAGGACGAAGCCGCCGACCAGGCTCAACCCGCTGATGGTGACACTCCTTACTGTGGAGGTGCCATCGTCGATGTTGAAAATGCGAGAAGATCCCTGCGCGTCGATAGAGAGGTTTACGGCTCCGGGACCTTTGATTTTGAGGTTGTCGGTGATGTCGATATCCCCGCTACTCAACGCAATCTCGCCGCTCGTGGCCGCCCCTCGGAAGACGATCGTATCCGCTCCAGGTCTGGCATTCGCTTGATCCACCGCATCCCTCAGACTCCCGGCTCCGGCATCGTTGAGATTGGTCACCACAAAGGTGGCTGGTGCGATCCGCTTTTCCAGGTACTCGATGTAAACCGAGCGCGGCCTTCGCTTCCCAAATTCCATTTCCATACCGCGAAGATCGCGTGACCGTTAAATCCCGGCTATTAGCAAGTGACCCTATATTCAACCCCAGGCGACGTTTGATAGGTCGGAAAAGTACCTCCTGAATATAACGATTGGTCTTCAAACCGGGTCGGCGTGGTGTCCGCGCATCCAATTGACTTAACAAGGAGGACTGATGTCTCGTCATGTTTCAACTCGAGTCCGAGTTCTATCGTTTACCCCTTCGATTTGATGCCGCTCGTCTCGCCGAGGAAGCGCTTCAATTCCGGGAAGAAGAATGGTGCCCGCATCCACAGGGTCACCCCGGCAATAGCGCGCTGCCGTTGGTCTCGGTCAATGGCGGGATCAATGATGAGGTGAAAGGCCCGATGCGACCGACGCCATTTCTGGCGCGCTGTCCTTACATTCAACAGGTACTCGCCAGCTTTGAAACCGTCATTGGCAGAGCACGCCTCATGCGTATTGCTGGTCAATCTGACGCCCGCGAGCACGTGGATACCAACTACTATTGGATGCACCACGTCCGGGTACATGTGCCGGCGATAACGTGGCCGGAGGTGCGTTTTCTCTGTGACGGGAAGTCGGTTCATATGGCAGCCGGCGAAGCGTGGATCTTTGATTCCTGGAAGCGACACAATGTGGTGAACCCGGTGGATACGCCTCGCATTCACCTCGTGGTGGATACCGTAGGTAGTGCGTATTTCTGGGAATTGATCTCACGCTCCGAACGGATCGAAGGTCAGGCTGACAGTGAGGGAGAACCGCCAGCATTCGTTCGCTACTCCACAGGAGGCACGCCAGAGATTGCGTGGGAAGAGGACAACTTCCCGGTGGTCATGTCCCCCTTCGAACAACAGATACTTGCAACCCGGATGCTGGCTGGCCTGCCACCGGCAGCGCGTGACTCAAGTGCCGTCCAGAGGCTGAGCAGAGCCCTCACCTGTTTGCACCAGCAGTGGCACGCCTTGTGGACGCAATTCGGCGACAGATGCCACGGTTGGCAACGGTATGCGGCGACGATGCAGGAGTTTGATCGCCAGTTACCAGAACTCGCCGGTGACTTGTCGCTAGTTAACGGGGTTCCGCTTGCGGAGGCACTGCGGCAGGCAATCGTTCGGCCAGCGCTCAATCCCGACATGGCCGGGCAGCAAAAAGGAACCCCGATTCCCGTAGCTCCACGGACGTCCCGGAAACCCCAGCTGGATAGACCTGTCTTCATCGTCTCCGCACCAAGGTCCGGCAGCACAATGCTCTTCGAACTGTTGAGCCGTTCGCCGGATGTCTGGACAACAGGTGGAGAAAGCCACGCGCTGATTGAAGGCATTCCAGCGCTTCACCCGGCGAGTCACGGATTTGATTCCAATCGCCTCACCGCTTCAGATGCAGATGCTTCAACGATGCAAGAGCTGCAGGCAACCTTCCTTGCACAACTGCGCAATCGTGAAGGAAAACTGTGGAGCGAAGCGGACGGTCCGGTGCGAATGCTCGAAAAGACGCCGAAGAATGCCCTGCGCGTGCCATTCCTCGCGAAGGCATTTCCGGAAGCCCGGTTTGTCTTTCTCCACCGAGCCCCAAGGGAAAACATCAGCAGCATCCTCGATGCATGGCGCTCCGGACGATTCATCACCTATCCACAGCTTCCGGGATGGCTGGGTTTGCCGTGGTCGATGCTGCTCGTTCCCGGCTGGCGTGAGCTGGCAGGGAAATCACTCGCGGAGATCGCGGCTTCGCAGTGGATGTTGGCAAATGAGCAGATCATCGCCGACCTCGCCACTCTGCCGCGGGAACGCTGGCATGCCGTATCTTATGAGGAACTGCTCGTCGATCCGCAGAGTGTAGCCGAGGAGCTGTGCAAATTTGCGGAGTGGCATTGGGATCAGGCAATCGCCTCTCCCCTGCCACTCTCAGCTCATACATTGACCCCGCCTGATCCTGAAAAGTGGCGCAGGAACGAAGCGGAACTCGCTGCCGTGTTACCGCTCGCCGAGAATGTAGCTTCGCACATTCAGGCATTCGTGCGTGGAGAAGCACCGAGCGATCACGCAAAATCCCGCCGCGGGCCGGCTGCAGTGATCTGTAATTTCGAGAGCCAGCACACGCAGAGCTTCCCTGAGATACTCGCTGCGTGTGGGTGCTCTCTCGCGATCTCTACGTATCAGGCCGGCAAACTGATCCTGCTCCGCGCACGAGACGGTGTACTGAACACGCACTTCCGGGATTTCCAAAGTCCGATGGGCATTGCATGGCGTCCGGGATGGCTCGCTGTTGGTGCAAAGCAGGAGGTCTGGACCTTCCGCAACTTCCACGACTTGGGCTCGAAGCTTACACCAGACGCACCGCACGATGCGGTTTTTCTACCGGGAACACGGTTCACCAGCGGCGACATCCGCATCCATGAAATCGGATGGGTGGACGATCAACTCTGGGCGGTGAACACACGCTTTTCGTGTCTTTGCACCTTTGACGGAGAACACAATTTCGTGCCGCGTTGGCATCCGCCGTTCATTTCGAAACTCGCCGCAGAGGATCGCTGTCACCTGAACGGCGTGGCCTTTATCGATGACTTTCCTGCGTATGTTACCTGCCACGGTATTAGCGACGAGCCGGAGGGGTGGCGTGAACAGAAAGCAAACGGTGGGGGTATTATAGAGGTTCAAAGTGGCGAGATCCTCACGCGGGGATTGTCGATGCCACATTCGCCACGATTCTACGACGGACGCCTCTGGTTCCTCGAATCCGGCCATGGCCGGGTCTGCACACTTGATCTCGATTCCGGGCAGGTCGAAGTCGTCGCCGAGCTACCAGGATTCACCCGTGGATTAGACTTTCACGGTCCGTTCGCTTTCGTCGGCCTTTCCCAAGTGCGGGAGTCTGCCGTTTTCAGCGGCATCCCGATCAGCGCAGACGGCCGCCAGAGGGAATGCGGCGTCTGGGTCTTAGATATCCGCTCCGGTGCGACTGTCGCACTGCTACGGTTCTCCGGCGATGTGCAGGAGATCTTTTCCGTTCAGGTGCTTCCGGGGATCAGTTGGCCCGAGTTGCTGAACCAGGAGAGCGATTGGATAAGCAGCACTTTCTACCTGCCCGCTGAAACACTCTCCCAGAATAACTGACGCGCTGAATACTTCCTTCAGCGCGTCATCAAATCGTGCCGCCCTACCCCCTTACCTGCTTCTGCAACCGCTTCAATTTCCCAGCAAGACTAGCCTTCGCAGCCGAACTCATCCGGTCGATGAAGAGTACACCGTGGAGATGATCCACCTCGTGCTGTAGCGCGCGGGCGAGGAGGCCGGCGGCTTCGAACTCGATCTCTTTCCCGTCGAGCAGCTTCGCCTTGCACTTCACGCCGGCAGAACGGGTGATGTCGGCGCTCATCTCAGGGACAGAGAGGCAGCCTTCAAGGCCTACTTCCTTCTCCTTCCCGAGCGTCAACTCGGGATTGAGCAGGATCATCGGCATGTGCTCCTCCACATTAACCTCCTCGCCGTTGATCCACATGGCGCTCGGACGGTCGTCGATCCCGGCAACATCGATCACCGCTACCTGCACTGGTACGGCGACCTGCTGAGCGGCCAGGCCGACGCCGTTTGCGTCGCGCATGGTCTCGAGCATGTCCTCGACCAAAATCTTAATTTCGTCCGTGATCTCGCCGACCGGCGTGCCTTTGGTGCGCAGCGCCGGATGGCCGTATTTTACAATTTCCCGAATCATTTCTTAAGGTCCATAAAAGCGGCGAGGTTTCCCTTCACGCCAGCTTCTTTCAGAACATCGAGCACTTTTATCACAGTGCCAAATGGAGCCTGTGTATCGGCATTGAGCGCGAGCTGGTGGTTGGGGCGGTCGCGCATCATGCTGATCAATGTCGGTTTCAGCTCTTCGAGGCTGACCTTTTTGTCATCCAGAAAGATCTCCTCCTCCTTTGAGATCGTGAGAACGAGCGGCTCCTTTGCGCTATCCCCGGCGCTAGCAGTCTTCGACTCGGGCAGCTTGATGGTTACAGCAGGCTGCGACTTCTCCGGCTTTTTGAAGGTGGTCGTGACGATGACGAAGATCAGCAGGATCGCGAAGATATCGATCAGCGAGACGATCATCACCTGCGGCATGCGCCGCTGCTTGGTGTAGAACTTCATGGCGAGTCGGCGCTCCTAGTACGTGTCGTCGTATGTCGGCTCGTAGGAAGCCTCGCCTGGAGCCGGTGACATCCGTGCGCCGTAACGGCGCTGCTTCTGATAGTAACACTTGGTCAGGAGATCCGCGACGAGCGTTTCCATCTCCGCCGCCATCGTCTCGATCTTCTTTGAGTAGTAGCAGTAGGCAATCAGGCTCGGGATCGCGATGGCGAGACCGACGATCGTGGTGCTGAGCGCCTCGGAGATACCGCGGGCGATGATGTGTGGATCGCTTTGTGCGGCGTTGTTTCCGAAAGCGGCGAAGACCGTGACCAGACCGGCAACGGCGCCGAGCAGCCCAAGGAGCGGTGCGATGCCAACGATCACCTCCAGGATGAACAACCCAGTCTCGAGCCGCACGATCTCGTGGCGCGCACGCGTCTGGACGGCTTCGACGTTCTCGCTCTTCGGCCAGGTGAGATGGGAGAGAGCTGTCTGCACGACTTTTCCGAGTGCAGAGGAGTCATTGCGGACAAGACGGGATAGGCGCACCACCCCCTCAGTGTCATCATGACGGAGGCCATCCACCTCCCGCTCAATCTCCGGCGGCATCACAAGATTCCGGCGAAGGGCGAGACCGCGCATGATGATGAGCGCCCCGGATACCACTGAGCAGATCAACAGCAGGATCATGAAGAATCCGCCCTGCACGAAGAACTGATAGACGGATGAGAAGGAGGCTAGAGTCGGGGTGACCATAGGGAGGTTAGAGGTAATCAAAGGTGAAAGTGATTTCGAGGCGCTCGCCGTTCAGGGAAGAGACTAGATCTGGAGGCAGCGGCGGCAGCTTGGTTTCACGGACTGCCAGCACACAGATATCGGCGAGAGCGCGGTTGGCGTCATTTGCCAGGACCACCACATCCTCGATGGTCCCATCTGCGGCGACTTTGTAGCGAAGCCGGACGGAACCTTTGGAAAGATACTCGGCACGGGCTTCCGCGTAGAAGGTCCAGCGGGAACCGATGAGGGTGCTCATCTTCCGGTTATAAAGCCCAAGCGGCGTCGCTTCGGCATTCACACCGGGCCGGCCGCGATTTGAAATACTCCCCTCGATCCGGGTCTTTTCAAGCTGTTCCCGGAACCCCGGAGCAGGGCTCGCTGGTGATGGGGGCATGTTTTGCGCAGTGGCTTGCGGCGAGGGTGTCGCCATTGGCGGACGTGTGAGCGGGGCATCCACCATGGGGCGATTTGGCGTGGGCTCTGCCTTCGTGACCGGCGCCGGTGTCGTCGGTTTGCGAGCGGCGAACACCAACTCACCGTCACCCGGTTTCGGCACGACACGCGAGGGAGGAGGTGTCGCGGGGCGGATTCGATCCTCAAAGCGCGTTGGCGGAGGAGCGGAGACTTTGGGAAGCGCGGTCATGGGACCAGCCTCATTGGCGGCATCGATCTGCGCCTGAGTCAGCGGTTTCGGTTTGTAGAGCGGAGGCGGCGGCTCATTGCCTTTTGGCGCACGCACGAGGCTGTCGGCTGCGTTCTCTGTTGCGCCCACGATGATATCCTGATCTGCGAAGGACATTCCCGAGAGATCGGTGCGCCCCTCTTGCGACGGCAGCGGCAGAAGACCGGTGGCGGGCAACTCACTGCCAGCCTTCATGTTCTGGTCGGATTCCATTTCCGCGTTCTCCGGCTTCTCCTCGGATTTAGTCAGCCCCTTGGAGAGAAGCACCTGCCGTCGCTTCTCTTCTTCGGTAAGAGCCAAACGCTCCGCCTCCGTGCCGTCCTTAGGCGGAACGATCTCGATCTCCAACGGCGTTTCCTCCTGTCCCGCCTGATATCCTGGCTTGCTGGGTGTGAGCCAGAGCACGAGCGCGAAGAGCACGAGCAGCAGCAGATGGGCTATAACCGACGCAACAAGCCCTATCGCCGCCTGCCGGCGTGGCGGATCTGCGGAAAAATCCGGGATGCGAGCCAACAGCGGCTCCGTGAATCTTTGAACGAGCTGTCTCATGCGAGCTGTGGAAGCGGGCGGATGATCCCCTGCTCCATAGAACCGACGATATTAAACCGGCTTTGCTGCGCGCACCACTCGACTTCTGATCCACGTCCCTTTGCTATGAGAACGTGTCCATTCCGTGCGCGACGGAGGGCCTCCAGCGGCTCGGGATAAAGCCGTGCGACTGCGAGAGCCGCATGAGCCGAATCGGTCAGCTCACATTTTCCCAGCGCGGCGATGAGTAATCCCGCCGCCACGGCATCCTCCAGGGCAAAGTCGGCGAATGTCCCCGCACAGACCAGAACCACCTGCTCGGGTTGAGTCCGCATCAACTCGGAAGCAACGGCGGCAATATTCAGCACCGCCCCAACAAGCACCCGCTGCGCATTTTCACAGGCGCGAAGAGCCACGGTGCCATTGGTGGTGGTGGTGATGATCGTACGGCCGCCGAGATCGATGTACTCCAGCGGCGAGTTGCCGATGTCGAAACCTTCGATCAGATCGCCATGCCTTTCTCCGCCCAGCACCGCATGCGGCAGACGCGCCTTCAGGGCAAGCGCCTCGTCGATCGTCGTCACCGGATGAATCTCCGAAGCTCCGTGTGCCAGGCCTGTGATCATCGATGATGTGGCACGAAGCACATCGAACACGACACACGTGGAGGCAGAAAGATCCCGCTGCGGTAGCAGAGCGATTTCAGCGGGGTTGAGAACAACATCGACGGTCATAGAGAAAGTTTTTTCCGGCCAGTGCGCTTCGGACTGCCGGATACTTTGGAAATCTTCTGTCCCTTACGTCCCTTCACCGGTTGCCGCTCCTCCTCTGAGGTTTTCCACGTGAGCCGCGCATGATGGAAGAGGTACTGCTGCGCATAACCGCTATAAGGCCCAAAGTAGGTCGCCGAGAACTCCCGCAAACGTTTGGGTGTCACCCGACGCTTCCCACGAAAGTAAATCTCGCGAAGGATCCGCTCGATCCAGACGTCGATCGGAAACGCCTTAGGCCGCTCAAAGGCAAACAGCAGCGCACAGTTGGCCACCTTTACCCCTACCCCAGGCAGACGGCAAAGCTCCGCGAGCGCCTCGTCATCAGGCATCGCCGCAATGGTTTCAAGGTTCACCTCGCCGCTGGCGATCATCCGGGCAGAGCCGAGGAGGTTCTTCGCTCGGTACCCAAGACTGCAGGCCCGCAGGTCGCTTTCGTCCGCCTCCGCCAGCCTCTCAGGCGACGGATAAGTGAACATCACGCGGCCATTCCACTCCACCTCCGTGCCAAAACGCCGCCGGATGGCGCGCGACATTTGGGCAATATGGGCAACTTGCTTCATGGAAGAGGTGATGAACGTGGCAACGCACTCCCATAGCGGTTGCCGTACCAGCCGCAGCCCCCGGCAGAAATTCAATGCATTTCGCATCGCCGGATCGTCCGGGAAGGTCGCGTAGATCTCCGCCAGCGGATGATCTAGCGCAAAATACCGGTGGACTACTTCCTCCATGCCCGCAGGCGCCAGCAGGAAGTCGCCTTGCTGCTCTACATAGAGTGGGTGATCGCCAATCGTTCCAAGATACCCAGCCCCTTCCCGGTCCCAGTGAAAGACCTGTCCACACCCCAGGGTCATATCCAGACTGAAATCGGCGGCTGGCAGGGCAACGAGCTCACCAGCCGGAGAACTCATCATTGGATAAAATAGCTGAGATTCTCCAACTCGATAGCGAGATCGACGTTGTTCACGACCACGTTATCCGGCACCTGCAGGATGATCGGGGCGAAGTTCAGAATCGCCAGAATGCCGGCATCCACCAGTGTATTGGTCACTTCCTGGGCGACGTTCGCGGGAACGGTCAGGATCGCCATCTTGATTCTTCTCTCGGGCACGAACTCGGCGATTTTTGTCATCGGGAGCACCTTGATTCCCAGATCCCGGGAACGGGCACGAGTGGCATCCACGTCGAAAGCTGCGACCACCTCGAAGCCTTCCTTGGCAAAACCGGGGTAGCGAAGAAGCGCCGAACCAAGGTGACCGGCACCAACGAGAATGACCGGCTGGAGGTGCGTTGTCCCGAGCACTTCAGTCAGCTTTATGCTCAACGCCTCCACGCTGTAGCCGAGTCCGCGAGTGCCGAATTGGCCGAAATAGGTGAGATCCTTCCGGAGCTGTGTCGGCTTTACCCCCGCTGCTTTTGCCAGCGCCGCCGAGGAGACAGTATCAATCTGGTTCGCTTTGAGGCGCTGAAGCGCGCGGTAGTAAAGCGAGAGTCGATATACGGTCTTCCGGGGGATCACTAATTTCGACATTTGTGAAAAAACACGATTAAGCGCGCGTTAGATACTTCAAAAACGGCAACTGTCGAGTGGGGAGTAACCTCCGTTCCCGCTGTCGCGGGAGGTTCGTAGTTGAGGGTTGATGGCTGAGAGCAACAACGAAGCGGAGCGCGTGAAAGCGTGGAGAAAGTCCAGGACGCCGGGGACGGCGTCGCTCCGGATGACGACCGCCGGGAGAGCGCGTGGAGAGCTATTTCACGTTCCCCCTGAGAAAAGGCACTCGCGGTGCGAGGTCCCTACCGGATTGCTCACGCTCCACATCGGCTTTCTTCTCCACCTCCATCACCTGCGCCCCAGCACTGAACTCGCCCTTAAAATTCCTGTAAACTTCTCACTCGTCACTCTTCACACATGGCTCGACACTTACTCCATGCGTTTAAACCGTTTTCTTGCTGGCGCCGGGCTTGGCTCGCGTCGGAGCGTGGAGGAATTGATCAAGGAGGGCCGGGTAAAGATCAATGGCCGTGTCGTGACCGATCTCGCCACCACCGTCGAGCCGGAGGACACGGTAAAGGTCGGCAACCGCGTGGTGCACACTCAGCACACGGTCCATGCCGTGATGAATAAACCGCGTGGTGTGGTCTGCACTGCGGATGACGAGCGAGGAAGGCAGACAATTTATGACTTTCTCCCAGAAGAATGGCCCCGGGTCTTCCATGTGGGACGTCTCGACAAAGAGAGCGAAGGGCTGCTGATCGTTACTAACGACGGAGATCTCTCACTCGCACTCACGCATCCCCGCTACAAAGTGGAGAAGGAGTACGAGGTCACTCTCGATAAGGCTTATGATCCCGCGCACAGCGCGAAGCTGCTGAAAGGTTTTCACATCATCGGGGGCCGGGCCAAGATGGAAGAGGTGGAGCAGGAAGGCCCAAACCGGATCCGAGTAGTCCTTACCCAAGGCATCAAACGGCAGATCCGCCTGATGCTATATGAGCTGGGCTACGAGGTGGAAAGGCTGGTCCGCGTGCGGATCGGACCGATTGTCCTGACGAAATTCCCACCGGGAACCTGGCGAATGCTGAATCCGAAGGAAGTGGCGGAATTGAAGGGAGAAACCCCGGCGAAATCCCGCCCGATCAAGGAGCGCTCGGCGCTGGCTCGAGAAAAAGCGGCTGCATCCGCAGCAGCGCGAGCTGCCAGAATAAGCAGCCGGCGTGACCGCGATGAGAATTCCCGCGGCCGCAGTGCAACCGGACACCGAGCACCGGAACGCCGTGACACTCGCCGGTCTCGGGAGGAAGGGGAACGTCGGCCCTTCAAGTCGCGCTTCAGTGAGGAGCGTGAGACGGATACCCGGAGACCGGCTTCGCGGGAGCGTGGAGCGACTGGGCGCAGCGGCTATGGTGAGCGCCGAGAGGACAAACGTGGCTTCGAGGAGCGGGAGCGTCCAAGTAGCCGGGAGGGAGCCCGTCCATTCCAGAAACGCCGCGAGGATCGGGGTGGTTTCGAGGAAAGAGAGCGTCCAGCCCGGCGCGAGGGAACTCGAGGAGGTAATTTCCGTGAGGGACGGGAGGAAGGACGCTCCTTCGGCAGAAAGCCGGAAGGTATCAAACCGCGGCGAGCGCCTTCGGCTCGGTCAGAGGAAGGCCGTGCGCCTGCGCCACGCCGGGGTGGGTCACATGACCGTCCATCAGGTTCAGGCCGGGGAGCAGGTGCGGGTCGCGCTGGAACACGCCCGGAACGCCGTAGTCCGCGATCAGCTCCACGTAGCGGTAAGTCACGTTCGTAAGCGCCTGGGTGGCAGTGCGGGCATAAGCCGCCGGCATATTGGCCACGCAATAGTGAATGACGTCCTCCTCCACGAAGGTGGGGTCATGATGAGTTGTCGGGCGGGATGTCTCTGCACACCCGCCCTGATCAATGGCAATATCGACGAGCACGCTTCCGGGTTTCATTACCCGGAGCATGTCGCGGGTGATGAGCTTCGGCGCTTTTGCCCCCGGCACGAGCACCGCCCCGATCAGGAGATCGACCCGGGGAAGCTGCTCCAGGATGTGCTGCTGATTGGAGTAGAGCGTATTTGCGCCATGCATGGTGATATCGAGGAAACGCATCCGCTCGACATCCACCTCGAGAATCGTCACATCCGCCCCTAATCCAGTAGCCATCCGGGCGGCATTGACCCCGGATGTGCCACCTCCGAGTACCATCACGCGACCGGGCAACACCCCGGGTACGCCTCCGAGAAGCACCCCCTTGCCCCCGCAATGTTTTGCAAGCAGGTAGGCGCCCACGATGGACGACATTCGCCCTGCGATCTCGCTCATCGGCTCCAACAGGGGCAAACGCCGATTCACCTCCACGGTCTCGTACGCAATTGCCGTTACCCCCGTTTGCGCCAATCCTTCGGTGAGTGACTTGCTCGCCGCGAGGTGCAGGTAGGTGAAAAGTATCTGGTTCCGTCGGAATAGCCCGTATTCATCAGGAAGCGGCTCTTTGACCTTCACAATCATTTCCGCCCGCTCGAAGACCTCCTCGTGGTCGTCAATGATCTTGGCCCCGGCGTTCACATACTCCTCATCCGAATAGCCCGAGCCTGCCCCAGCCCCCTTTCCCACCACTACGGAGTGGCCACGCTTTATCAGCTGATAAGCTCCAGCGGGTAGTAGAGCGACACGGTTCTCCTGGGCTTTTATCTCTTTTGGAACGCCGATGATCATAGGTCGAAAAGCGGAAACTCGAAGTCTGGAAGCCGCAGCGCAAAAGCCCTCTTATTCTTAATCTCCAAGCCGACCTCACCGGAAGGGAGAGTAAGTATAAGATAAAGTTTAAGACAGAGCGGACAGCTGCGGCTTTCCCCCGGAAGTTTCGCCCCCCGCCCTAGTTCTTGGACGGGTCTTCAGGAGCTTCTGCTACGATTCGGAACAAAGGCCCGAAGCTCGCCATCAAGTCCCGCCAGAGCGTTGCACTCCTGCGTGGCTCTAGAGAATCACGCTCCGGGCGCTTCACCATCCATGCCCGCTGTGCCAGCTCCTGCTCGAGCTGCCCCTCGCTCCATCCTGCATAGCCCACGAACGCCCTCAGGATGACAGTCTCATCGCGGAGAGCCTGCTGGGCCTCCTCCAAGGCGATGTGGTGCTTGCAGGTCAACCGCTGCGTACTCGCGCTCCAGCGGAACGAGGCAAAAATGAGCTGGTCGCGCCCAACCGGTCCCCCCAGGAAGACGGGCACCTTCCCCAATGGCCCCATATCCCGCTCCGGGAGCAGGTCTGCGATCGTACGATCCGCCGGCCGGTTCAGAATCATGCCAAATGAGCCCTCCCCCGGGTCCGAGGCGGACAGGTAGAGAACGGTTTTACGGAAATTAGGATCGAGCAGTCCGGGGTGAGCAATCAGCAAGGAACCCTCGAGACTGAGCGAAGAGCCAGGTTCATGCACGGTACTTACGTTAAACGCTCCGGACGCATGTTGCACGCGCAAGATTTCATCAATGATTCACCGCTGAATCGTTGCCCAAAGCCGCTGCGAAGGCATTTTCGGGCCGCTCATCACTTGTCACAGGGCACTTATCACCTATTTCTTACTGCTTTCGAAGATGCCCACTCCCACCGATCCGCTTATTATTGCCGGCCGCGAGTTCCGGTCTCGCCTTCTCCTTGGTACCGGCAAGTTTGCGTCGAACGAAGAAATGGCCGCGGCCCTGGAGGCAAGTGGAACTGAGATTGTCACCGTGGCACTGCGTCGGGCGGATCTTTCCGGAAAGGGCGATCCCTTCGCCAACATCCTCGATTACATCGACCCGAAGAAATACCTCCTTCTCCCGAATACCTCGGGTGCAATGAATGCAGAGGAAGCGATTCGCCTCGCGCGACTCGCTCGCGCTGCGGGAATCTCGGATTGGGTGAAGCTGGAGATTCATCCGGATCCTCGCTATCTGCTGCCGGACCCGGTCGAGACGCTGAAAGCAGCGGAGGTGCTGGTCAAAGAAGGTTTTACTGTCCTGCCGTATATCAACGCCGATCCAGTGCTGGCGAAGCGACTCGAGGATATCGGCACCGCAACGGTGATGCCGCTCGGTTCCCCAATCGGTAGCAACCGTGGTATCGAGACCCGGGCGCAGATTGAGATCATCCTCGAACAATGCACGGTTCCCGTGGTCGTTGATGCCGGAATCGGCGCTCCGAGCCAGGCGGCCGAGGCGCTGGAAATGGGCGCGTCTGCAGTTCTTGTGAACACCGCGATCGCTGTGGCGTCTAATCCCGCACGAATGGCTGTCGCATTTAAGAAGGCAGTGGAAGCTGGACGGGAAGCATACGAGACGGGTCTGGGACCACGTCTGGAACATGCGTCCGCAACCAGTCCCCTGACCGGATTTCTTCAGCACGTTTAAGAGTTAGCCGAATCCTCCACCATGCCGCTCCTCGAAGTCCGCAACCTGAAGACCTATTTTCCAATCCGCACCGGTGTTTTCCGGCGGCATACAGGAGACGTGAAAGCGGTGGACGATGTCAGTTTCACCGTCGAAGCCGGGACGACCGTCGGGCTTGTGGGTGAAAGCGGCAGCGGCAAGAGCACGATCGGCAAGACCATTCTGAAGCTGATTCCCGCCACTGCTGGACAGGTGCTTTTCGACGGGCGCGACATCCTCCCCATGAGCGAAGGCGAGTTCCGTCCGCTCCGGCGCGAGATGCAGATGATCTTTCAGGATCCGTTCGGCTCGCTGAACCCACGCCACACGATCGTCCAGATCATCGGGGAGGCGATGGAGATCCACTTTCCTCAGATGAGCGCTTCCGACCGTCGCGACCGGGTGGCGGAGCTTCTCCGGCAGGTCGGTCTCAAACCGGAGATGATGGAGCGCTATCCGCATGAGTTCTCCGGCGGCCAGCGTCAGCGTATCGGCATTGCCCGCGCCATCACCCTCAATCCGCGCGTCATCGTCGCCGATGAGGCGACCTCGGCGCTCGACGTCTCCGTGCGCTCGCAGGTGCTCGATCTCCTGATGCGCCTGCAGGACGAACTCGGCCTCGCCTATATCTTCATCAGTC
>CBINJX010000011.1:0-15548 GCA_966251085.1 uncultured Verrucomicrobiales bacterium | reverse complement strand
TTCTGCAGGCGTCCGACATCCTTGCTAACCCATGGTGCCGGTGCCCCGTTCTCCCCACCCGGCTCCGGCGTATTCTGTTTCGCAGTGGTGACCTGAACGTCAGCGAACTCCGCAGTCGTCGTAAGCTTCGACTCTTTAGACACGAGCACCAAACCACCCTGAACTTCCGCCGGAAACTCCAGTGTGAGATTACCCACCTCGGTCCACTGCACGCCATCTTCGGAGTAGAACCCGGTGAACTTCTTCCCTTCACGAGTCAGCTTCACCCAGCCGGGCAACTTTACCTTCGGCCCGGTGATCGTTGAACCGCGCGGCGCATCCATTGTGCGTTTTGCCGCGGCCAGCAAGTAGTTGAGGCGTAGCGAATCGGGAGTCTCCTTCAGCGCAGCTTCTGACTCTTCGATAAATTCGGTGAGCTTTCCGTACTTCTGATAAGCTCTGATCGCGTACGACACCACGTAATCCGAGTTTGCCATCATGCTGGGATCACTCGTGAGAACCTGCCCTGCCAGAGCCAGTACCTCATCGCGCTTGTTCTCATTCATCAGCTTCTGGAGAAGCTGATAGTTCTCATAAGAAAGCGCTCCGGAACGGCGAGACGACGTCGAAACCGTCTTTTCAATCTGGGCTGCGCGTTCAGTGAGGCCGAATTGCCGAAGATCTTCGGCCAGGCCCGCACGTTCATCGGATGAAAGGCGCATGGACGAAAGTCGTAGCGCTGCCTTGCGTCCGGTCTCCTTGTCATCCGCGAGTTTCGCGTATGTGAGCAACTGTCGTTGCAGGTCGCTATTCGCTGCTCCGACACGTGGCCGGATCTGCTTCAGAATCGCCAAGGCTTCCTTGTATTTCCTGCTCCGTCCAAACAGGGACCCCGTGAGTAACCGGAGGTCTTCATTCTCTGGATCCGCGGCGAGCAGCTGCTGAGCACGCGCGACCGCCGCTTCATCCTTACCGCTCCATGTATCTAGATAGATGAGAACGAGTGCAGGATAAATCCGTTGCGCCTCGGGCAAGGTTTTCATCTGCTCCTCGAGGTGGGTTCGCAGGAGTTCCATTCCAGCGACAGGCTCACTCGGCCGGACGTGATTCATCCCTCCCAACTGGACCGCCATTTGGGAAAGCATGCCCAACTGCTGTGCATCCAGATAGCGGGTTGGAGGAAGCGGGTTCTCATCTCCATACGAGGAATAACGTCCTTGTGTCCCGGCTCCCAACGTTTGTCTCGGTCCATCAGTGGGATACCAGATGGCAAGCGCCTCGGCGAGAATCTGCATACGAACCTTGGGCTCCAATTCCACCGCGCCCACGGCCCCATTCTGTACAACAGCGTTCGGCAGCCACATGAGTTGCTGAAATGCGCTCGCCGTTTGCTTTTTCGCCTTCGCCTCTCGGACGCGGCTTGCTAGCTGCCGGAACTTTTCCAGATCTCCCTCAGCAATGCAGAGGTGCATCGCAGACAGGAGATTCTCGACTTTCGAGAGGTCCATCGTCTCGAGTTTTTTGAGTCGGGCAGCTTTCGCTTTCTCCTTGTTTCCCAGCACTCCGTAGAAAGCGACATCAGGATCGCTCCAGTAACCGACTCCTCCGGTCTCGGTACGCTCCAGGCGAGGCAGGAGCGCCTTGTAGAGAGCTTCCAGCTCATCCTCGCTTACCTTCAATTTCTGAGGTGCGTACCGTCGTGTCTGAACGATGTTCATCAGCTGACCGAAGCACCAGAGGTCCGTGTCCTTGTTGGCTTCGGGCTCACGCACCTGATTCTGAATCTCCTGCAGCACGTTCTCACTCGCGTCCACCATCGAGTACACCACCAGTCGATCGATCCGTGAACTGCCTCGCTTCGCCAGGTGCTCCTCCAACTCCCTCATGAACACGGTGACTTTCTGCTCCTTCACCGCGATTCCTGCGAGATAGACCAGGGATACGTCCCGGGCAGCATCTACAGGATTCACTTGGGAGTTACTCGGCATGCTCGATCCGTAAAACCTGACGGAGCCATACCTGTCGCTATCCAGCATCCGCTGAACCGCATCGCGTGTGCGATATACCATCGAAAAGCGATACTGGAGCGCCGCCTGCACCGGGTTCATCCCCTGCGGGCTTTTCGCGGAAAGACTTGAAACCGCAACGTCCGGCGATTTCGTGTCGAAGATCGCCCAGAACATTTTTTTCGCCCGCTCCAGGTTCCCCTGGGTCGCTTGGATCACAGCGAGCTGGAGTTGCGAATCGAGATTATTGCTCGCGCCGGGCAACTGGTCGAGGAAGGTATAGAACGCTTCGAGCTGCCCGTTCTGTTTGAGCAGAGGCAGCAGGCGATCCCAGATCCCCGGCATCTTCTTAAGCGTTTCGAAATGCCGCTGTACCAGCCTCAGTGCCTCCGGTCCCTGCTTGTTTTCCAGGAGAACCTCGATCAGCGCGTATTGATTTGAATCGCTCGGCTCCGCTTCGGTGAGAAGTGCCTGATATCGCAACTCCTCTACTGGGTTCTGCTCTTCGGATGCTAGCCAGACCATCTGGCGTAACAGCGCGGAATCTTTGGGCCTCGCGGCCAGTGCTCGTCCGAGTTCCCGCCGAGCCGCTCCGTAGTCGAGGGTCTGTTTGTAAATCTCGGCGAGATAAAGCGCATAGCGCCAGCCGTCGTCCTCACCGCTCTGCCGGTTCCGGAATCGGGCGATCAACTCCTCCAGCTTGTTATCCGCATAATAGGCCTCTGTGAGGTGCTGCATGAGGGCCAGACGATCCGCAGGTTTGTCGGCAGTTTCGAAGGCTTCATCCAATACCGTCCGAGCACGGGCGGTGTCTCCCCGGTCCATGTAGATCCGGCTCAGGCGCTGCAGCAAAGGGATTGGCTGATCACTCAGCTTCACCGCATCGCGCAACTTCTTCGTTCCCTCTTCGAAGTGTCCCGCCGCCAAGCTGATATCCGCAGAAAGGACATGCGCATCGGCGTTCGCTGGGGAAGCCGCGATGATCTCCTGAACTACTGCCAGGGCCTGATCCCACTGCTCCTCTTCGCGGTAAGCAGCAACGATCTCACGCAGCCAGTCGGTCTTTTGTTTAGGCTGAAGCTCCACGAGCCGGCGCAAGGCTTTTACCCGGCTTTCGAGGTTCTCGCTCCTGCGCTCGAGTTCCACTTCCAGCCGAACGATTCCGATGGAGTTGGGAAACCGCGTCTTCCCCTCTTCGAGAATTCGGCGTGGCGTTTCCTGGTCGCCGGATGTCAGCAACTGACGTGCGAGAAGCCGGAGATCGCGCTCGGAAAGTGTCCCCTTCCCCAGTTGTTCGAGTCGCTCGTTCTTGAATGCCTCTGCTTTTTCAGCGGAAGCCAGTGTGAGCAAATACCGCTGCTCGATATCATCGACAAAGTAACTATTCGGCGCGTTCTCAATCAGGCGATCGAAAAGTGCCAGTGCCTCCTCCCATTGTTTGGCGTCCGAAAGAAGATGCCACTGGAATGTGAGCAACTCGAAATTCTTCGGCTCGCGCTCCAACCCCTTGCGTACACTCACAAGAGCCTGATCCTCGCGTTTGTGCCGCTGCTGGAGCTTGGCAATACGATGCCACTCCGGCTGTTCGACGCCAGCAAGTGCATCCACTTCCTTCCATGCTTCCTCAGTCCGGTTGAGATCAAAGAGGTAGTCCGCGAGGCGTTCACGCAGATCGTACAGAGTCGGCCCGGCTGTGATGGCTCGACGATATTCCGCCACTGCAAGATCCACGAGCCCACGGGCACGGAGCAGATCGGCCAGGCGTGAGATCTTCACGGGATCTTTCGCGGTATCCGGAGCGAGTTTGCGCCAGGCTGCAATCGCCTGATCCTTGTCCTGCTCGTCCTTGCTGGTCTCGAAGATCAGCCAATGTGCATCCCCCAGTTGCTCGGCATAAATGGACTCATCTCCTCCTTGCGACAGCTTGGTGAGGATCTGCACCGCCTCTTTGGCGGAGCCGGTGTCACAAAGCCTTTTCGCGAAAGCCAATTGGATTTCTTTACGATCCGGGGCCCACTCCGCCGCTTTACGCAGCCAGTCCACACTTTCCTTTTTCTTATTTAGCTCGACAAGCGCGTCGCTCAGGCGCACCGCCGTCTCGATATCCTTGGGTCGTGCGGTTAGTGACTTTTCGTAGTAGGAAACCAAACCGGGAAGATCGTCACGGCGGCGGAAGAGATCCTCGATCCGGGCGCGCACCTCGCGATTGATCCAGCTGGAATCCGCCGTCATCGGCAGCGCCTTCTCGTAAATGGACTGAGCCTCGGAAGCGCGGCCCTGTTGCTCTTCCAGATGCGCGAGTTTCAGCATCGCACGAACGCGCTGATAGGCATCAGCATCAGGGAGATCCCGGAGCTTTTCAAAGGTGGTTTTGGCATCGCTATAACGATCCGCCTCCGCCAGTGCCTCTCCCGCCTCCTCGAGAACGAAAGGATCGTTTGGCGACTCCGCGATGAATTTTTCCCACGTGCGCACCGCACCTTCGATGTCGAAGTTACGCTGATAGCTCCGTGCCAGCTGCGTATAAAGCTTTGGCCGGACGTCCGGCGGAGCACCGCCTGCCAGGGCTTTCTCCAATGCCTTGATCGCTTCCCCAAATCGCCCGCCCCCAGCGTGCAGATCACCAAGTGCAGCCCAGGCACGATGTTCCTCCGGCTTCAGCTCCGTAACGCGCTGGTAACACCGCAGCGCCTCATCCGTGCGCCCTTGACGTTCCGCCAGTAATCCGCCAAGGAGCCAATAATTCGGAGCCAGCGCACCGCCCGCTTCAGCTTTTGCCGTCCACCGCGCGGCCAGTTGCTCCACGCCCTCACCCTCGAAGAAATGCTGATAGACGCGATCAAACGCTGTGCCCTTGCCTGGTGAACGAACCAGCATCTGTTCATACCGCTCCACGACTGGCGGAAGCGGTTCCGCGTGTATGTGGCTCGCCCACGCAACGAGGAAGGTGGATGCGAGAATGGAGTACTTGTGAAACGGGCCGATTTTAACCATGACGGAAAGAGGGGAAAGGGAGCGGAGTGCTCAGTGCTCAGTGCTCAGTAATGAAGGCGCGGGATTTAGTGAGTCTTTGTGGGCTGTGGTGCACGCGTCGGGCGGGAAGGCTGGCGGGTGCGGCTGGGGCCTGAAAGTCGGGTTTGTGAAGAACTGTCAGGCACACGTTTCGAGGCTACGTCGGCAACGAAGAGAAGGAGCGCGAAGCCAATCAGCCATGGCCAGAGTTCCCGTTCATAGGAGGCAGTGCGATTATCATCCTGCAGGATCTGTGCGGGTGTTGGATTGAAGATTCCTCCCGTCGAATCCGCGACCTTACGCAGCTTCGCCTCATCAGGCGGCTGCAGAAGGAACTCGTCGGGATAACCGACAGTCGCGCTCACCGATTGCCGCTCGAGAACTTCGTCGTTCTGCTTAAAGACGACCTGCCCGTGATAACCGCCCTTCAAAGGCGCTGGCCACCAAGCCTCATAACGCCCCGGCGCAGTCCTCTCCAGCGTGAGCTTCTGCTGTTTACCCTGAGGATCGAGCAATCCGAGCTCTCCATTCACGTCCGAGAGAAACCGTCCGTTAGCGTCCACTGCATTGGCGATGATCCGGAAGCCACCGTTCTCCGGCTGAATCTCGACAGGGAAATTCCGGAGCGACTGCCCACGCATCAACTTGCGGCTGAGCTGTGCCCAGAATTTTCCAAAGCCCTCCCACTTCAGCCACTCCACGGCCCAGCGATTCCGCGCATCTGAGGTGAATGCCCCGACCTGCCCCAATCCGTAACGCCACGTTGAGAGCAACGGATCTCCTCTTTCTGTGACCAGCCACGACTCGGCTGTGGGTTTCAGCTTAGTAGTCACGTAACCGAGAAGGAAAGGAGCGGTATCGAAATTGACTCCGGTCAGGAAGTCTGCCGCAGCCGCGGGCATCGGGAGGAAAGGCGCTTCCTGAATGGCGGACTTCGACGCGGTCATCGTCTCCCGGGCAAAGATCTGGGGAATGCTCTGGGGAGAATCGGTAAAGTAGTACCGGCCGTTGCCCCAACTCGCGATCTGCTCGAGCAACTTCGTATCCGCATCTCCACCAACGGCCACCGTGCTCACTGTGATCCGCTCCTGCGCCATCTGCGAGGTCAGTTCATAGAAAGGCCCCGGTGTGGAAACGCCATCTGTCAGTAGAATGACATGCTTCAGCTTGGCCGGCGTCGCGCTCAGCTTTCCGTAGGCGAGCTCCAGCCCCGGTGCGATGTTCGTACCGCCACCCTCCTCCATTGCCGAAATGCGCTGCTGCACGGCTCCGCGATCTGTTGCGAGCTGCAAGTCCGCTACCCAGAAGGCCTGATCGTCGAAACCGACCACCCCCACATAGTCCCGCGGCGACATCAGCTCGACGGCTGCCTTCGCGGCATCTTTGGCCATCTCGATCTTTTCACCGGACATACTGCCGCTGCGGTCAATCACGAGCACCAATCCGAGTGAGGGATTCTCCTTCTCCTTTTCGAAGTCGCAGCGGACAGGGAGCACTTCATCGATCGGCGTCTGGTAATAACCGCCGAGACCGAAGGATTGATCCCCGCCGAGCATCATCAATCCGCCACCAAAATCGCGCACATAGCTGGATAGGAGCTGCATCTGCTGCACCGACAGATCCGTGGCAGGAACGTTATCGAGCAGCACCAGATCGTAATTCTGCAGATCGCCGAGTTCCATCGGCGCGCCTGAGGGTGGCCGCACATCGAGCAAAACTCCCTCCTGCCGCAATGCCCAGGCGAGGAAACGCGCCTGCTCCGGTTTATCTGCAATGAGGAGTGCCTTCGACTTTCCGGAGGACTGGACAAACGTGGAAGCCGCGTTGTTGTCCGCCACCGAGTCATCCTTTGCACGCACCTGAACGGTAAACTCCGAAAGGCGCTCTTCCCCCTTTAGAGTTTGAGTGAACTCCAGACGATTCACTCCTGACTTGAGTTTCTCGGTCTTCTGGGCCACGCGTGTTCCGTTCTTGAAGACCTCTACCTCCGCTTCGGTCTCGCGGCTGGAGACAATTTCGGTAGCCACACGGAAGGGTTCCTCTTCCTTCACCTGCCGGGGTGCGCTGACACTGCGCACCAGGACCTCGGGTTTTTCCTCAGGCTTTGTCAGCACCGTATGCACACGCACCCCGGCCTGTTTGAGTTGTGCGAGTTCTGCAGCTACATCACCGTTCGTTTCCAGCCCGTCACTGAGCAGCACAACCGTTCTGGCGTAGCCGAGCGGAAAGGAGGCCTCGGCAAACTTCAGCGCACCGGCAAGATCTGTCCGGTCATCCTGCACACGTGGCGCTAACTCGGAGATGGATTGCGCATCCTTCGCGAGCGCCGGCTTACCGGCAAAAGCAATCCAGCTCTGTGACTTGGCTCCAGTCGCCTCCGTGGTAAAAGTTGTCAACGCCTCGCTCCCGGCTTTTCCCGTGCTCCGGCTCACATCGACCATCCAGGTGACATGTGTCTCGCGCCGATGCTGCACCCAGCGCGGCTCCGCAAGCGCAAGGACGAGAAGGATGAACAACAGGCAACGCAGTCCCAGGCTCAGCAGCCGCCGACGCGGCGAGAATGGGGCCAGTGTCCGGCGATACCACCACCACAGCAGCGGAAGACCGGCCAGAGCCCAGAGCATCTGCGGGTCAGTCAGTTCGAAATCCATAACGTTTACTCCGTGATACGCCGGGAGAAAGACCACCACTCAGCGAGCATTCAGATGAGTCCGGCAACAACCGCCCACCACCAGAGCGGATAACTGCTCCACCATGCGAGAGGTAGCGCCGTAGTCGTGTTTTCCGCAGGGAGTGACTCCGCAACCACTGTGCGTTCCAGCGAGGTCTCCGTTGGCCCGGGCACCTGATCGGAAACGGCGGTATTTGTTTCGGTGCGCAGGCTCGCGGTGATATTGCCAAGCAGAATCGGGAACGCGGTTCGGAGAACAAGATCGGAACTCTCGAGGTCAAACGGGAGTACCAGCCATCGTTGATCACCACTCCACTTCCCGAAAATCAGCGGATCACCGAAGCTCTCCGCAAGGATCTCCGCACCCGCCGCAGGGGCAAACTTCCGAGCAGCATCCAGCTTCACGTTTTCGATTCCTGCAAAGCGCAGGAGGGGTGACTCCCGTTTGAACTCACTCACCATCGGTGCCTCGATCGTTCCCCGCATCTCGCCCCATACTCCGCCCTCAGGTGGATCGATGAGCAGCACGGCATCCGCGCTGAATCCCGGCGGCGGAACCGTTCGGTAAAACACGTAAAGAGTTCCCTTCTTCGCTTCGCCGATCTGCTCGATGGGCCATGTGCGTTTCCACGACACCTGAGCCAGAGACATGAGCGCAGCATCCAGGAAACCGTTTGCTGGCGCGACAAGTTCCACCGGCACAATAGACAAACCGGGCAAAGCGGTCTGAGCCTGATCGTCTGCCGCCAGATGATCCTTCGGAAAGCCAGTGAGACGCGCCTCGAATTTTGTCGCCTGATCCGCGCGTGCGTCCCACGTCTTTTCCCACGGTGTTCCCGGCTGCAGCATCAGCGTCTGCGCATCCATAAGGCGTCCGTCGCGGTACACCTCCAAAGTGCCCGAGATCGTATCTGCGGCACGGGACTCCACTTTCGCGGCAAGCTGAAACTCGCCCGGTCCGCTGAAGGTGCGGCGGGCTGAGAAAAGGGTGATCCCGGTATTTGCAGCGTCACCTCGAATCCAATGTGCCTTCACGCCTTCAAGTTGTTCTTTGGAGGGCGGTTCGGCCCAGGTTCCATCGGTAAACAAAACGACGCTTCCGCGATCTCTCCCCTCGGCAAGGTTACGCGCCAGCTGGAGCGCCGGACGGATATCTGTTCGCTCGGACCGTACCTCCGCCGTTTTCAGCGCCTGGAGGAGTGTGCGTTTGCTACTGGCCCAGCTACTCAGGATCTGTGGCGGCTCCGAAGCGACGATGAGGGTAGTTTCATCAAAGACACGCATCTGCCGAATACGCTGTTCGGCAAGTTGCACCGCCTGCCCCCAGCGACTCGGCTCCACATCCGTCGCAGCCATACTCACCGACGGATCCAAGACAATCACGGTGGAAGCCGGCTGTAGCGACTGCCACGAGCCTAGCGGCTGAGCGAGCGCAAATGTCAGCAGCAGGAGGAATAAGATCTGAAGCATCAGCGACAGCCAACGCCGGAGCTTCCTCCATAGGGAGCTGTTATGAACCTGGGGTGAGAGTTGCTGCCAGAATAGCGAGGTACTGACCACCCGGCGCTGTAGCCGTGTTTTGATCAGGTAAAGAAGGGTAACCGGGATCGCCAGGGCGAGAAAACCCCATGCGGCAGGCAGGAGAAAATTCATTCCGAAAACAGGAACTCGGGAGGGAACTATTTAACGAAGCCGCCTGCCAGTAGTGACTGGGTGAGCAGCTCAGGCACGTCGACTTCCGTGGACGCCTGAAGGAGCGGAATCTGGTAACTCCGGCAGTAACGCTGGATGGATTGCTGATACTCGGTAAACCGCTCGCGATAACGTCGGGCCAGCCCTCCATCGACAATCACCTTCTGCACCTGCCCCGTCTCACAATCTTCGATCTCGTACTCGCCGTTCTCGCCAGCTACTTCTTCCGAGCGATCCCGGATCTGGATCACGGCAATCTCGTGACGCGAATAACGCAGGCGGTCAAGCGCACGGAGCGCATCCTGGGGTTCCGTACCAAAGAGATCCGACACCCAGATCACCATGCCGCGGCGCGGCTGGCTGCTGGCCCAGCGGCGAACGGCATCCTCGAGCTTTGATGGAATATCAGCAACCGGACAGCGTGCCAGGTACTGGAGCATCGGGAGAAAGCGATGCCGCCCCCTGCCCGGCGGAAAGAGCTGATAATCCTCCGCTCCAAGCGGAACCACAGCGGCGCGATCCAGATTCGCCAGAGTAAGATAGGCCAGACCAGCAATCGTCTGCCGGGCGTAATCGAACTTCACCGGCGTCCCCCAATCCATCGACGCCGTGCAATCGAGGAGCAGATGCACATGCAGATCCTCCTCTTCCACGAAGAGCTTCAGCACGAGCTGACGCCACCGGGCAAAAGCGTTCCAGTCGATGTAGCGCCAGTCATCACCCGAGGTGAAAGGACGGTACTCCGCAAACTCGACACTCGAGCCTCTCATAATGCTCCGGCGCTCGGCACGCTGGCGGCCGCGCGCCAGTTGACGGGCCAGGAGACTCAGCTGCTCGAGACGGCTGAGAAAACTGGTATCGAAAAGCTCTTCGACCTCGGTGGAAATCATACCTCGTAGAGGAGGAAGTTTATTCCTTGTCCCAGGTTTTCTTCTGCTGCTCGAAGACCTCGCGCAGGATCGCATCGGCATCATGTCCGTCCGCCTGCGCCTCGAAGTTCAGCATGACACGGTGACGCAACACCGGCATGGCGCTTGCGAGAAGATCCTCACTGGCCACGTGGAAGCGCCCCTCCAGCAGGGCCTTGATCTTTGCCGCCAGGATCAACGCCTGTCCGGCACGCGGGCTTGCTCCATAACGGACATATTTGCGGATGAGATCCGAGGCATCGTCGGTTTCCGGGTGCGTCGCCATGATGAGTTTCACCACCCGTTGACGGATACTCGGAGCCACCGGCACATCACGAGCGAGCCCGCTCAGTTCCAGCAGGTCTTCGCCTTTGAAAACTGGTTGGACTGTGGGCATCTCCCGTTTGGTGGTCGTGTCGAGAATGGCGTCGAACTCACTGGCCGAGGGGTACCGCACCTTGAGCTTGAAGAAGAAGCGATCGAGCTGCGCTTCAGGAAGCGGGTAAGTGCCCTCCATCTCCAGCGGATTCTGTGTTGCGAGGACGAAGAATGGCCGCTGCAGGGGACGGGTCTCACCAGCTACGGTAACGCTATGCTCCTGCATTGCCTCCAACAGTGCAGACTGTGTTTTTGGTGTCGCACGGTTGATTTCATCCCCTAGCAGGAGGTTGCAGAAGATGGGACCCGGCGCGAATTCGAATCGGGAATGTCCATGTCCGTCATCGAGCAGGATCTTGGTTCCGATCAGATCCGCAGGCATCAGGTCCGGAGTAAATTGAATCCGCTGGAAGTTGAGATCGAGTGCACCGGCGATGGAACGCACGAGCATCGTCTTACCGAGCCCCGGCACACCTTCGAGAAGCACGTGCCCTCCCGCAATCATCGCGATCAATGTATGCGTGATGATCTCGTCCTGACCGACGATCACCTTCTGCACTTCGGATTTCAGCCTCTGGAAATGCTGCCGGAAGCGCGCGAGCTGATCATCGAGCGCGGAAACTTCATGGGGTGGCTTCATAATAGATAAACGGCGTTCAGAAACAGAGGCACTCCCGGGAAGGTGGCCGTGCCAACATCCAGTGCCTGAATGGTCGAGGAGGGAAGGAGGGGAATTACTTGGCCGACGGACGGATCAGCTCGAAGTACTTTCGGATGCTCTGGCGATGAGCGAGCGGGATGTCTTCGTTCTCGATCGCTTCCTGAGAGAGCTTCTCGTATTGGCGGAAACTCGCCTGCCGCGCACCCGCAACCGCCTCGCGGTTCTGCTCCATCGAGGTTTCCGTCTGGATCTCCGAATCACCCGCTCCCAATGCTCCGCTCAACTGCTCTTCGCGGCGAGTGGAAGCGATCTGGGTCTCCGCACCAAACCGGTTCGGATCGGTCTCCGAGCCCGCCCCCTTGCCACCCGGTTTCTTTTGCATCGCCAGCTTGGGAATCAGCGACATCCCCTGGCAGAGACTCGAACCTGATCCGAGGCACTCCTTACACTGCCCCATCTGTGCGAGCTGCATTCTCAGGCGCTGCTTGTCGGCGTCCCGCTTTGCCTGTTTACCAAAAGACATTTGCAGATTCCGCAAGGCGTTGCTGGTCTCCCGGGTGTCGCCCGACTTCATCGCCTGCTGCATCTGCTGCAAACTTTGCCCGGCGCCCTCGTTTCCGCGCTGGCTCATACTCTGGGCAAGTTTGGCGATGCGGTTCTGGTTTGCCGCACTCTTCGCCCCTTCCGGCAACTGCGCACCATCCTGTGCAAGCTTGTCCGCCATTTCTCCAGCCCGCTGCTCTGCCTGTCCGAAGTCCTTCCGCCTCAGTGCGGATGCGGTGGCACTCATCCCGGCAATCGGCTCAAAGGCTGCCGCAAGATCGGCGGCGAAAGGCTCCAATGACTGCGCCTCGAGCGCTTTACGTGCGGCCTCGAGCTTGTCTTCCAAGCGACTCAACTGCGCCAGCACGTCTGCTTCCTTGATCTCTCCCGCCTGCAGTTTTTCCCGAAGTGGTTTCAGCTCCTCCAGAAGTTTCTGCAGTTCAGGATCCTGCACCTCCTGCTGAGCAAGTTCCCAATCTTTGAAGACCTCTTCCAGCGCCTGATATTGCGACTGGAGAAAGGGAGAAAGAGGCTCCTCGGCAGCGGCTTTTTCAATCAGATGACAGTGAAAAAGGAGGGTACCGAATACCACAAGGCACGCGCTCGCGAGCCCCGTGTAACGAGGCCATTTCCGGCTCCAATGTTCATCCCATTTCCGTCCAGCCAGAGCTGTCAGCGTATGCGACAACTGCTTTGCCCTCCACGCATTCTCCTCCCCTTTCAGTAACTCGTCCGCAGTCAATGCACCGTCGGCAAGCCCGAACTGGCGGTCGAGACGCACAAGCAGGCTACGCCGGTCCACATTCCAGAACAGGGCCACATCGGCGGTAATGAAAAGCAGAACCGCTGCAAGGATGACTCCCACAGGAACGCCAAGCGCCAGCTTGGGATCGAAATAAATAGCGACTGTCCAGATAACAGCTCCGATGAGCAGGAGCCGGATCATGATCCCAACCGCAAGGCGGAAACGCTCCAACCGCAGCCGCCAAGCCGCCTTCTTCAAAAAAGCCTCCAAATCTCTGACCGCGTATTCGCTTCCGGAATGTCCCATACAATCTGTTGGCACTCCGTTTCGCTAAATGCCCTTTACAAGTCAAGGTTGAATGAAATTTCTCTGAAGCTCCTGACTTGAGAACTGCACACTCTCTCCCGTGAAGATTGGCGGGACTCCAAAAGACGAGCGCATACCACCGGAACCAATTCCAGTGAACCGCTGACAGGCTATATAGCTGACAGAAGTCGGTTCGGTTGGAACATGTGCACCATGCTTGAATGTTCCGGTGGTAGCGCTCACGCCTCGCGCGGCTACCGCTTAATGCCCGAGGCCGCTCCGTACCAGGAGCATTGACTGGCCCGGGCGTTCCGCGCTCTCAAATTGAGCAACGCTCCTGAAGTGCTGCGGGAGCACACCACGGAAGAATTGCGGATAAGAGATACTCACACACTCAGCTCCCCTGATGACCGACTCCCCGTCGGCCAGGAGCCCCGCGATCGCAAACGCCATCGCGATACGGTGATCTCCGTATGATTCGAGCACTGCACCTCGAAATTTTCCAGTTCCGTGAACCGTAAATTCATTGGGAAATTCTTCCACCTCGACGCCCATCCTCCGCAGGTTTGAGCACACTGCGTGGATGCGATCACACTCTTTGTTCCGGAGATCTGCTACCCCTGAAAAGCGCATTTTACCCTGCGTCTTGGCCGCAAGTACGGCAAGGATCGGGATTTCATCGATCAAGCCCGGTATCAGAGATAGAGGCAGGTCGATCGGACGAAGTTCATGGCCTTGAACGTCCAAGTGTCCCCACCACTCGCCCAAGTCGCCGGAAACCACCTCCTCCCGAATATGTGCCCCCATTCGAAGCAACACCTCTATTAAGGCGGTACGAGTTGGGTTGAGAGAAATGTTACGGACATGGATCCGCAATCCCGGAATCGCAGCTCCCAATGCGATCCAGAAAGCGGCCGCAGACGGATCCCCCGGAACTCTTACACGCCCTGCCCTCAGGCGCTGACCACCCGCCACCGAGTGTGCACCACCGACAGAGACCAACTCGACTCCGAAACCTGGAAGCAATCGTTCCGTATGATCGCGCGTTGGCGCCGGCTCAATGACCGTCGTCACACCTTTGGCGAAAAGCCCGGCAAGCAGCACTGCGCTTTTGACTTGGGCACTAGGATTGGCCAGCCGGATGGTAGCGCCTCGCAGAGACCTCCCATTGATGGACATCGGCAGAGTTCCCTTCCTACCTGCAACGGCAATATCTGCCCCCATCACTTGTAGAGGCTGCGCAACTCGTTTCATCGGCCGGGCCCGGAGTGAGCTATCGCCATCCAGGACCGTTTTGATTGGTTGCCCGGCAAGCACTCCTGCCAGCAATCTGGCCGTTGTTCCGGAATTCCCACAATCGAGGGCAGTCGCCGACTCCCGAAGCATCCCTCCACTCCCCTGAATCACCGCAGTCCCCTGGCTACCAGGAAGACACGGCACACCGAGAGCCCCGAGCACTCGCGCGGTCGCAAGACAATCCTCGTTCTCCGGAACATTCTCGATGACCGAAACGCCCTCGGCCAAAGCAGCCAACATCAGGGCGCGATGAGCAATGCTCTTGTCTCCCGGAACTGAGATGGTGAGCTCGTCAGGAGGCTTTCTCAGTGGGGTGATGCGGATGTCCATGTTTGTGATGAGAAATGAAATTCGAGCCGTCTGTGAGTTAAGCGGCTTCGCCTGACGTCGCGTTCTCCGGTTGGAAGAGAACGGCTTCGACTTTGAACTTCCGGACTCCCGCGGGGACTCTCCATTCGAACACGTCGCCCGTCCGATACCCCAACATCGCTGTTCCCAACGGTGCCAGCACCGAAACTTTGCCGGTTTCAATATCAGCAGCGTCTGGATAGACGAGGGTGAGTTCCATGACGTCGTCCATATCCATGTCGCGCAAGCGAACGACGCTGTTCATCGTAACGATATCGGCGCTGATCTCTGAAGAATCCTTCAATTCCGCCCGCCCTAACTCAGAAAGCAGATCCTGCACAGTCTCGGGAGTACGATTACTGAACCGGCGCAGGTCCGCGATCATGCGGCAGAGTTGATCGTGATCTTTATGTGTAATGATGATTGGCGGTCTTTTCATGGCAGGTAGATGGTGAGAGATGTGAGTGTTCCCTAGCCTTGTGGATGAGTGCCGGGAGGGAGCAGGCATGCTGCTCGCTAGGAGCAGCCTTGGGAGTGCCTCAGGATGTGAAGGGAGCTGACCTGGCCCGGTGCGAAGGGCACTTACGCCACGAAGTGTGGCAGATAGGAGAAGGCGAACACCGCAAACTCAGAAATGAGTCGCGATGCTCGCCCTAGGAATGCAAGATAAGGGTGAAAAAGCGGCTCGCATGAAAAACCGGCGAGCAATCACACGCCAAGGCTGGCGCATGTAGCGCGAGCAGAGAATAGCGAGTGTTCACGATTTTGAATGTACCACTGGCGCACCCGAAAAATCAATCAGAATGAGGTCAAACGGGCATTCATGAGCCCATCTCAGTTTCTTGCCAGAAGAAGTCAGATGACATAATCCTCGGCACGAAGCCCAAAAGTGGCAGCGGCGTCTCTCGCCGGGAGGAGTAAAGGACCAGGCGAGCGACAGAATCCACAAATGGAGATGGAAAATGGATCAACCAACAGGCGCAATCCATCAGGGGAGAGAGAA
>CBINJX010000010.1:0-15865 GCA_966251085.1 uncultured Verrucomicrobiales bacterium | reverse complement strand
CTCTGCGGTGTCGAACTCGGGCTCGCCGAAGAAACGCTCCATGCCCTGCGCTATGGTAGTGGCAGTGGCGGAATCACTCTCTCGATGCCAGCCGGTGTGACCCTGACGCTCGCCAGCGGTGGCTTCATCACGAACGTGGGACAAAGCACTACGATCGGAAATACGGCGAATCAGGGAGCCATCACTTCCGGTACGGACAGTCTCTACGCGTGGATCAACCAGAACACGACCACGTTCAATGCGGCTGTGACCGGCAACATCGACTTGGTAAAAGGTGGGGGTGGCGCGCTGACTCTAACGGGGAATAACACCCACACGGGGAAGACCTATGTGTACGGTGGAAACCTGAACCTGAATACAGCGAATTCCAACGGCTCCACTACAGTGTCGATCCCTGGGGATCTTGAGATTCACAGCGCGACCACAACCGTGCAGCAGCCGCAGGCCATCAAGGCGACCTCGAATGTCACTCTCTACGGCGATGCGACGCTGAATCTACGGGATGCGGATAACATTACGGAGACGCTGAACTCGGTGACGTTTATCAACAACGGTGGTGGCTCTGATAATCGCCCAATCGTGGGACGGGCTGCGAATCGGCAAAGCTCGGCGCTGAATCTAACGGCGGCGAACGCAATCTCGGTGACCAATGACAATGCGTACACCATCCCGGCGATGAGCGTGAACCTCGGCACGGTGAACTTCACTGCACCGAGCGGGGTCCAGACGATCCATGTGAATGCGGGCGCCGCCAATCCGATCGGCCTGCTATTCAATGCAAGCATCGGAACTGTCCCGGCGAATCCGGTGGGAGGCGAAGGAGGCCTCGTGAAGACTGGTAACGGCATTCTGGTTCTGAATGCTGCCAATACATTTGGCAGCGCTCCCGCCAGCGTGACCCCGACCTTCGACATCCGGGAAGGTATTGTTAACGCAAGTAACAACGGTGCATTGGGCAGCAGCAGGAATCATCTGACAACAATCCAGAGTGGAGCCGGCCTCGTGGCGCGTACCAGTCTCTCCGGAATCACTGGAAGTGTGCGCTTCAAGGGCGGCAGCTTCTTGGGGGCGACTGAAGGCAACCCGGTTTTTGGCGTTGCGACTGATCTGCCGACCGCACAGCAGATCTTCGAGATAGTCGATGATCCTGCTCTCGCGACCGATCTTACCATCCATGCCGCGGATTACTGGATCCAGCAGACCAACGGTGCGAACATTACCGTCCACAGCAAATTTACCGGCAGCGGTAAGATTAACATCGTAGGGCCAACTCTCGCGCAGGGAACCGGTGGCGGCGGCGTGGTCCGCTTCTCCAATCCGATCGCCTCGGGTGAGGGAAGTAATGACTACAGCGGAACGATCAATGTTGGGACCAATGCGGTCCTGGAATCCAACCGGGCACTCGTCAGTGGCGCAACCAGCACGACGGGAAGCACGCTGGGGAATGCGGCGATCGAGTTGAACGGCGGCCGTCTCCGCATCCGGGAGGACTTCACCACAGATAACACGACTACGAGCGGATCGAGCATTAGCTACAATCATAGTGTAACGTTGCTCGGGAACTCGTTTCTCGATGCCAACCGCTCTACCGGAAGCCATACGAACAACACGGTGGCGCTCACAGCGCTCCATGTTCCATCCGGAGTGCAGACTCTCACGGTGGATAGCGGCAATGGCTACCGGATCAAGTTTGGGGAACTCACCGGTGCTGGGACGCTTGTGAAGGGTGGTAATTCGGTCCTCGAGATCGATGGAACAGGCAGCTTCACGGGTAGCCTCGCAATCGCGGGACCGCAGGGAGTTAATACCGCTCCATCAACAAACCTCGTACTCAATAACGAGACAACGGTTCAGAATTTCACGGTGAATGGCCTCCATACCATAGGATTCCAACCACTCACGGTGAACGGTGTGCTCGAGGTCGGCAGCAACGCCGGTACTGTGGGCAATGGCACCAATGGGATCACGACCGGTAGTACAACTGGCGCTCTCGCGATTCCGAATTCGGCGGTCTTGAACTTCGGCGCGAACGCCGTTCTCCGGAACGATGGCGTGATTGGATCAACCGGTGGTGAAGTAACGCTGAATCCATCCAGAATCGAGGGCAGGGGGCTGTATCAAACTGTGGGGCAGCCGTTGACTCTTGCCGCATCAATCACGGATGGCGCCTCTCCAACAGCACTGAAGATCGCAGGTGATTCCACGGTGAATGTGACTGGTGCCAATAACACGTTCACCGGTGGAGTGGATGTCCAAGGTGGCACATTGCGAGTCGCTCCAGGCAGCAGCACTTCATCCGCACTCGGGACTGGGACCATTAAGGTGCTAGGTGTCCCGGAATCGACTCTTGGCACAAACAGCCAACCGGTGGCGGCGAGCAGCGGTACGCTGCAGTTCGACGGCGGTTCGGGTACGATCACCCACTCGGGTAATATCCAGAATAGTGGTCTTGTTCAGGTGACCTCCGGAACCACTGAGATCAGCGGGGTCATCTCCGGCAGTGCTCCAACCTATGTACCGGGGCTTCTCGAAGGGCGGTTTAATGGGGGGAGCGGTGTCGCTACCGACTTCTCAGACAACCGTGGCGCAAATCCAGGCAACTTCGGTATCAAATTAGAACCGCGGATGGCGCAGACAAACGTGGTGACACAAAACCCGCTTACCGGATGGAGTGACAACGATATGTGGGTTTACACGGGTGAATTCTTCGATGCCGACGGGATCTTTACGTTCGCCGAGCACATCGACGATAACGTGCTGATCTCCATCGATGGTCAGACCCGGTTGATGAACAACACGTGGAACGTCGCGACGAGCACCTCAATGACCTCCGGCCAGCAAGGCGGAACCATTGTCGCCGGCGCGAACAGCGGCGCTGTGGCGAATAGCTTCGGGATGGGGCCCAATGGCGATGGCTGGCATACGATCGAAATCCGGATCAGAAACGGTGGTGGCGGTGCAGGTGGCCAGTTCGCGGCGAACTTTGGTATCGGGCTGAACACGGAAGGTACTAGTGTGATCGACGGTGGGGCTTTCACCCGTCCTGTAGATCCCGGCGATGGCTCGCTCTTCCGGACAAAGGTTGGCGGCGCAGGTAAGATCACCGTCGAGAGTGGTTCGACCCTCGCTGTGGGTGGCTTCAACACAATGTCCGATGTCACCCTCAACGGCTTCGTAGGAGCTGTCTCGACGCTTCGGGTGACCGGTGGCGGCAGCAGTGACGCGAGCCGGTTTGTGGTTGAAGCGGCTAATGTGGATGTTCAGGGGAACGCATCCGTGGCCGTGGAGAACCTGAGTGTTTCGCTCGGGGGATCACTGACGAAACTCGGCTCGGGTTTGTTCGACGTCACTGCCGCAACTCTGGAGACAGATGTGATCCTGAAAGTAAACGGTGGCCGTATGCGTGTGAATGGAACCCTGACCGGAGGATCTGTGAATGTGACAGGCGCCAGCGATTCCGATCGGGCAATTCTGGGTGGTTCCGGTTCGATCGATGCACCGGTCACCCTCGGCAACTTTGCCGGTCTCTCGCCGGGTAAAGACGTCGGTGTACTCGAATTCCTCTCGAGCCTGACAATCGGCAGTGGTTCGCTGATCGAGTTCCAGGCAGGTAACACTGCCGCAAACAGTGATCTCGTGAAGCTCACGGGGGCAGAGTCCAGTCTGATCTTCGCAGACAACTGGACGCTCCGACTCGATCAAGCGGCAAGTTTCAACCCAACCGGCATGACGTTCGTCCTGTTCGACGGTGAAGTCGGTGGGCCTTCGCTGGCAAACTTCGGTATCCCTTCGGTCATCTCCGCGACGCCGTTCTGGAACACGGACAACGCACTGGTCTCCTACGACCCGCTCACGAATGACATCATCCTCAAAGGCGTGATTCCCGAGCCGACTAGTGGCCTGATGACACTCGCCGGACTCAGCTCACTGCTAGGCCTGCGCCGCTTCCGCCGCCGGGCATGATCGGATAGCTGCAGCCCAACAAAAAGCCGGCTTCTCGAAGGAGAAGCCGGCTTTTGTTGAGTTGCTTGCTGTGTAGGGGCGGCTCTGGCCCAAGCTTCAGGTGAGGGACGTGCCGCCTCGATGCATTCAGCGCCCAGCCGGGCTCCACAACGCATCCCTCAAACCGCTGCTCCGCTCCGTCTTCTTCTCGATACCAGATTGGAGGATCGCGGGGCTCGCCCAGAGTTCCACGGCGGATTTTGCTCGGGTGACTCCGGTGTAGATCAACTCGCGTGTGAGCAGGGGCGACTCGGCATCCGGAAGAACCATCAGGACCTTGTTGAACTCGGAACCCTGGGTCTTGTGGATAGTCATCGCCCAGGCGGTTTCGTGCTTTGGTAGACGCGCTGGAGCGATCTTGCGAAGTGTGCCATTCGGACCGGGGAAGAACGCGCGCAGTTGGGAGGGATCATCGGGATCGAGAAGGATCAGGCCGATGTCGCCGTTGAAGAGCTGGAGATTGTAGTCGTTCTCCACGATGAGCACTGGCCGGCCGCGATAGTGGCGAACTGTTGTTGCGATCACCCGGGCATCGCTCAAAACACGCTCGGCGATGGCGTTGAGTTGCTCCACTCCAAACGGACCACGTCGAGTGGCACAGAGAATCCGGAAGCGGTCGAACGCAGCGAGTGCGTCTGCCGGTGTACGGGCGGTGACCACGGGACGGTAGTTTTCCAGAATACGATCCTTCAGCGAGCGTGGGAGTGCCTCCGGAGCAGGGAGGGGTACATGCGCCACGTCGGCGTTCCCGGAGATGCTCAGCATCTCCGTCGCTCCATCCGCGTCGCCCTGGCGGATGTATTGGGCGAGTTGATGAATCCCTCCGCCCGAGGTAAAGCGGAAGTTCTGCCGGAGGTGTACAATGTGTTGCGCGAGGAGCGACCCGGATTTCTCCTCTGCTTCCCCGTCACAAAGATCGCCTAGCACGCGTCCAGCTTCTACCGAGGCGAGCTGGTCTTTGTCCCCGAGGAGAATCAGCCGTGCTTCCGGATGCACCGCGGCGAAGAGCCGGGTCATCAGCGAGAGATCGACCATGGATGCCTCATCCACGAGCACCACATCCGCCGGGATCGGGTTCTCCGCATGATAACGCGGAACACTGCGATCCGGAATAATGCCCAGAAGGCGGTGAAGTGTCTGCGCTTCGCGGATCGATTCGAGATCGATCTCCGAGGAAATCGGTAACTCCGAGAGCGCTTTGTGCATCGACTCCGTCATTCGCGCGGCTGCTTTGCCGGTGGGAGCTGCCAGCGCGACTCTCAGTGGTTTGTCCTTCTCAGCAAGCGTGTGAAGCAGTGCCACGATGCATGCTGCGGTGCGGGTTTTTCCGGTGCCGGGTCCGCCGGTGATCACACAGAACTTCCGCGTCAGAGCCGTTGCCGCCGCCTTCCGCTGGTCGGATGCTTCCGGGGAGAAAAAGGACGCCAGCGTCTTGTCGAGATCTGCGTTGGCCGGTGCCGACGGCTCCTGCTGAATCCGGCTATTAATCGCCGCTGCGAGCTGTTGCTCGTATTCCCAATAACGCTGGATGTAGAGCCGTCCTGCATCGTCGAGAATGAGCGGTTTCCATTCACCTGGTCGTCCAACCACGCGAGTTTTCCGCAGGAGTTCAGCAACGCGCCTGTCGCCGCCATCAATCGCGGAGACCGGCATGCAGACATGCCCCGCGGCGCGCCATGCACTGACCATGCGTGCTGCGTGCATGAGCATCGGGCTTAGGTCACCATTCAAGCGGGCCATGAGCTTTGCGAAATGCTCATCCAGCGGTCCGGGAGAAATCTCCTCGGGAATCCGCGTGCGGCGTTCCGCGTGGACGAACAGGTCGGTCGAATCCGGTGGGGCAGCAGCGGCGCGTCTCATTGATTTCCGTCCAGCCAGAGGCTCAGGCTTTCGATGGTTGATTTCTCCGGGCGCTGGAAATGCACGCCGAGCGACTCGTCGGAAGGATCGATCCCGCGTACGAACAGATAGAGTGCACCGCCGAAATGCTCATCGTAGTCATAATGCGGGATGCGCCATTTCAGATAGCGGTGCAGTGCCACGGTATAGAGATGCAACTGCAATGTGTACCGCTGGCCAGCCATCGTCCGGGCGAGCGTCTCCGAGTTGTACGCGCTCGTGCTGGTGCCGAGGCGGTTCGATTTCCAGTCGATGATGTAGAAACGTCCGTCGTGCTCGAAGACGAGATCGATGAAGCCCTTCAGCCATCCACGCTTCCGGTCGAAGTTCAGCGTTCCTTCATCCTCCGCAAGCAGCTCCCGCAAGGCCCGTGCATCGAGACGCTGCGCCGGAAGGTAGAACTCCAGCTCGGGCAAACATGCGCGACGTGGCACATCCTGCAGCGCGAATCCTCCCGGCAGCTGGGCAGAAAGCGTACGACGAACACAATCCGTCACGACCGGTCCCCACTCGGTGGCATCGAACGAAAACGCCGCGAGCTTCTGCTGAACGAGCGGTTCTATCGCATCCGCATCCGTGAAATCCAGGTTCTCGAAAAGCGCATGCAGGCAGATGCCGGCGCGTCTGCCTGCGGGGAAAGCATGAATTCCCGACGGCGGCTCGATGGCGATTTCCTCCTGTACAGCCGGTGCCTGATCGTAGTCCCGGCGTTCGGCATGACCACCTTCGATTAACGAAGTGAAGGATGAGACGCACCACTCACGATCAATGCTTCCCTGGAAAAGCCGCGGCATCCCTGTAATGCGGTTCTCCTTTTCCGGCGGACGATAAACGGGTGCATCAAATCCAGGCAACGGGGTGACTTCGACCGACTCGGGAGCCAGAGCGGTGAGTCGGGTCAGATCCGCCATGAAATTTTCCGGAGTGATCTCGCTCATGTGCGAGCGGAGATTCTCCACGCAGTCTCCCTCGCAGGGCGGGGGACGATGCAGCAGCCAGGAGGCGGCCGAGACTTCACATTGATTGAACCGTCCCCAGACGAAATGACACGCGTGCATCGCACGCGTCAGCGCCACATAGAGCAGTCGCACTTCCTCGGCGAGATGCTCGCGAGCCAGCAGAGCGCGATGCGTCTTCTCGTTCTCCGAACCGAGATCGAGTGTGAGACGATGCTCCTCCGCCGGATCATGGAAAACGAGGAGCTGTCCCTGCCGTTTCCTTTCCGTTTCACCGTAGGCGAACGGGCAGAACACCACCTCGAACTCCAGGCCCTTGCTCCGGTGCATCGTGATGATCTGCACCGCATCGTCATCGCGCTCCAGGCGCAGCACCGAATCCTCATCACGCGAACTCTCCGCCGTGCGTTGCGCAATGAACCAGCGGAGCAACGCCGCAGGACCGAGCCGCTGCTCATTGGCCGCGCGATGCAGCAGTTCCGCCAGATGCAGGAGATTGGTCACGCGCCGGTCGCCATCCTGCATCGAGAGTAGGCGCGAGCGCACCTTTTCCCCGAGGAGCAGCGCACGGAACATTTGAATGAATCCCGCGTGAGACCACCGCTCGTGGTAACGACCAAACCGCAGCAGCACATACTCCCAATCGCGGTCAGACTGCGCCAGGTCATCCAGCTGCGAGACAGTCGCACCCAGCATCTCCGTCGAGAGAGCCGCGCGCACAGCCGATTCCCGGCTGTGCTCTGCGATGCCGGTGAGTACCGTCTGCAGCTCACGCGCCTCGCGTGTGTGCCACACGCTTTCATCACTCAGCAGTACGCTCGGGACCTCAAATGCATGCAGCGCATCCTGAACCATCCGGGCCTGACGATGGCGCGCGACGAGCACGGCGATTTGCGAAGGATGCAGCGGCTTCTCGCCGATCTGCGTTTCGCCATCGAGCAACTCCGCGATCGCCGCAGCAGTCGCCCGTGGCAAATTCCGTTGAGCTTCACGCGCCCGCACCGGAGCCAGCGTCTCCCAGGCCCAGATCTTCAGCGGCACTGTGGACTGACCTTTACGCAGCAGCGGTGTGTTATCCCGATCTCCCGCAGCCGCGACGTGTTCGAAATCGATGCCGTCGAAAACAAACGCTCCCGGCTCACGCCCGAAAACATGATTCACGCCCTCGACCAGAGCGCGTGCGGAGCGCCAGTTGGTCTTAAGCGTATAACGCTGCTGTGCGGTGTTGGCGGCGGAGAGATAGGTGAAGATGTCCGCACCCCGGAAGCCATAGATCGCCTGCTTCGGATCCCCGATGAAATAGAGCCAGCCTTCACCGCGCCCGAAGATCCGCTGGAAGATCGCCTCCTGCACTCCGTCGGTATCCTGAAACTCGTCGATCAGCGCCGCTCGGAAACGCTCACGGAGAAGATTCGCCAACCCCTCGCCGCTCGCGCCAAACAGGGCGGAGTGCAGGCGCGTGAGCAGATCGTCGAAGCAGAGGACGTTGCGTTGCAGCTTGCGCCGCTGCAGTTCCTTGCGCGCCCAGCGGAGGAAGTGGACCTGCGTGCAAAGCGCGAAGCGCGATGGCATCGGCGCGTAGTCTTCACATAAACGGAAGAACTGGTGCGAGGGCGCCGTCGCTGCTTTCAGCTTCGCCTTTTCGATCAGCGACTGCCGTAGCTCAGCGATGATCGAAAACTCCTCGGCAGGCGCGGAGCCGCTTCCGAGGCAGAGCGAGAGGGATGTGAAATAACGCTGCAGCGTATCCGGCTTGCCGAGTCGCGTCTTGGCATTCGCCCACTTCGGCGGACCCAGCAGCTGGGAGCGGAGAGTCTCACCATCCTTGTCCCACGTGGTGCGGAGACTGTCGTACAGCGAGCGGACCTCCACCTTTACCCCATCAAGTGAATCTTCCTGGATCTCCGGAATGATCCGCAAAAGCGGGCGTGGAATCGCTCCTTTCAGCAATTCCAGTAACCCATCCGAACTCAGCTTCGCAGCCAGTGTCAGCCCACCGAAGACAGCCGGGGCATGACCGAAATGCATGCGCCAGAAGTCGTCCACCAGTTCCTGCAACAGCGGTTCCTGATCCGCGATTAACTCGGCATCAAAGAGCAGTCCGCTCTCGAAAGACCGCTCCTGCAACATGCGTTGGCAGAAGCTGTGGATAGTATAGATGGCGGCCTGATCAAAATCGCGCAGCGCCCGTATGAGCCTGGCGCGAGCCGTTGCATGATCGTGTTTCTCCAGCGCATCCGCGAGGAGTGCATCGTCGCTCTCGCCTGAAAGAAAGGCATTCAACGCGGAGCTGAGCCGCGAGCGAATGCGGTCCCGCAGCTCCGCCGTCGCCGCCTCGGTATAAGTGGTGACGAGGATCTCGCTGACCTGCAGCCCTTCCTCCAGAATGAGCCGGAGATAAAGCGCCGTGATCGTGAAAGTCTTGCCCGTTCCCGCGCTCGCCTCAATCAGTGTGGTGCCACGGGCGAGCGGCGTTTCGACGATGTCAAAAACCTCGGTCATGCTTCCTCCTTTTCCGCTTCAGCTTCGGCAGACGCGCGCATGATCGGTTCGAAGATTCGGCGCGTGAGATCTTCCCAGGTTCCATCGAGCGGATCTGCACAATCCCGGAAACAAAGCTGCACCCATTCATCCTGGCATTCGCCGGGAGCGCCTGCATATGTGCCGCCTTCCCATACATCGCGAGCGGCCTGCAGTGGCGCACCTTCCACATCCGAGCGTTTCTTGCCCCATGCCACTTCCGCATACGCCCAGCAGGTCTCCGGGAAAAACGCAAGCGGCCGGCGCAATCCCTGTTCGTACACGGCGAGGAGTTCATCGAGGATGCTGGCAGCATCGTCCACGGGATTGAGTGTAAACTTGTCCTTCACTCCATACACCAGGGTTGTGCGTGGATAACCATCCTGCGCGATTGCATTCAGCGCCACATGCGTGATCCAGGCGCGGAGTTTGTCCTTCGCCTTTGTCGAGGCTGCGCGATACCGCAGAGCCGCGCTGGGACGCAGATCTCCCAACATGCCCGTGACACGCCACGGTCCGACCGCGAGATCTACAGGGAGTGGTGGAAGAGCCTCTTCCTCGAGGATGGGGCGAATCCGAGAGAGCAGAGACGAGGCTTCACCGGAGACTTCACGATGAGCGGTATCACCAGCCCATCCCACCGGCAGCCGGCCTGAGGCACGGGTAATCGCGAGTGTATCCTGAGTCGTCAGCCCCGCGCGGGTATGTTCGATGATCTCCCCGCGCAGGATCGTCTTATCCAGCGCATCCAGTGCGAGCGGTTCACGCTCCTCGAGCGGCGCGGGTGTTTCCGGCAACCGGAGACCGAGGCGCTCCTGGACGAAGAAACGCGTGGGATGACAGAAGAAATCCGCCAGACGCCGGAGATCGACGTTGCGCCAGGTGGCGTCCAGTTCGCCCAGCGGGCGATCAGCGAAAACTCGGCGCTCCCCATGCCGTGACGCCCTGCTTTCACTCGCCCTACAGTTTTCCGCGGAGAACGAGAAAAGCCGCGAGTCACCGCAGAAGTAAGCGGGGCTGAAAGCCTGCAGGCGATGTTTAGTCACGAGATGTTCGCGGATGCTCGCATCCTCGTCTTCAAGTGCATAGTTAGCTTCGATGTAGTCGAGCAGTTCACTCACTACGACCGATGGCGGCGTTTCACTCTGATCCCGGAGCGACATGCCCGAGTAGGAGAGATAGAGGACATCGCGGGCCGACATCAGAGTCTCGAGGAAAAGCTGCCTGTCATCATCCCGGCGCGAACGGTCGCCCGGCTGCGGATCGCTTGCGGCGAGGTCAAAAGCAATTGGCGAATCGCTGCGCGGAAATGCGGTATCATTCAGCCCTAGCACACAAATCACACGGAACGGCACACTCCGCATCGGCTTCAGCGAGCAGAAGGTGGTGTAGCCTGCGAGGAACCCGAAGCCCTGATCCGTATCGCCCAGGATCGTCGCCACATGCCCACGCATTACTTCGAATCCTATTGGTTCGTTGTAATATGTCTCCAGCGACTCCAGTTGCTCAAAGGCTTTGCGCAACTGGCTGATCTCATCCACCGCATCGTCGGATTCGTCGAAGAATGTCACGAGCAGTTCGCGAAGCGCGTCGGCCCATTCGGAGACCGGACGCGGGCGGGCGAGTGCTGGAATGAGATCGAAGAGTTTCTCCGTGAAATCAACGAAACGCCCCAGCACTTCCGCGCGATCTCCCTCGATCTCGGGAATCGGAAGAATGTCGTCGTAGATCTGCCGCCCATCGCCCGGTAGCGCGTATCCGAGCAGCAGCCGGTCGAGCCCGAACCGCCACGAGTTCTGTTCAAAAGGAGGAACATCGAAGGTGGCGCGATGTTTCCCATCGATTCCCCACCGGATGCCCGCGCGTTCGATCCAGTTGCGGATCACCTTGAGATCTTCCTCCCGAAGACCGAACCGATCGCGCACCGACTCCGCCTCAAGGATCGCCAGCACGCCCGGCGCGGTGAATCGGCTCCCGTGCAGGTTGATCAGCTCCATCAGCGTATGGGCGATAGGGTTCTCCCTCTGCACACTGCGATCCGCAATCGTGAAAGGAATCCGGAGCGACTCATCCTCCGTCGAGCCAAAGACCGCCTCGATGAACGGCGCATAGGATTCCACGTCCGGCATCATCACGAGCACATCCTTTGGCGTCAGCTCCGGATCACTCTCAAAGAGTGCCAGTAGTTGATCATACAACACCTCCACCTCGCGCATCGGACCGTGGCAGCAGTGAACCTGGATCGAGTGATCCTCCGGCGCGACCGTATCCTTCGGTGAATCCTCCACGCGTCGGTCGCGCAGATGAAAGATATCCGAGCGAATCGAACTCAGCAGCGAATGTGTCGTCGGCTCCGCGAAAAGTTCCTCCGACATCTCCGGCTCCAGCGCCTGGATACTCCGTGCAAATTCCCGTCCGGGTTTGCCCATGGAGGCGAGCAGCGGATTGCCCGCATCGAGGTGAAAATCCTCCGCGCTCTGACCGCTCGTCGCGTGCTTCCGGAGAAAATTCTCCTGCTCCCGCTCCGACTGGATATCGCCCCAGTAATGCTCCGTCGGCTCCAGCAGAAAGAGATGCACCTCCATGCAATGTGAGGCCGCCCCGAGTAACTCGATATAAAAGGGAGAAAGACTCGACGCTCCGAAGACCGAGATCCGTTCCGGCAGATCACGCAGTTCGGTTTCACCCGCCTCGATCCGATCCATGAGCCGGCGCAGCAGCGCTGGCGGGTTTGTCTTTTCAAAGCCCGTGATCAGCTCGCGCCAGAGCCGGCCCTGCCACTCCTTCGGCGGCTTGCCTCGCTGCCAGTTCAGCAGCTTGTCCGCCCGATGCACCAGGTAGCGATCGAAGACTGTCGCGATCTTCCCCGCGATCTGGAACCGCTTCAGTTCGCCCATCTCCCCCTCGACATAACTTCGGAGCGTCGCTGCGTCCTCGGCATTGAGCAGCGACGGAAGCACCGACATTACCCGCCAGGGGAGATTTTCCCGGGAAAACGCCGACTCCTCGGGCACCTCCTTGAACGCCGTCCGGAAGAGATCGTGGGCAAAGCTCGCCGGGAATGGAAACTCGCAGTTCATCGTCACCCCGAGCAGCTCCGAGAGCTGAAGCGAGAGCCATCGCCGCATCCCCATGCTCTGCACCAGGATGATCTCCGGCTGGAGCGGGGAGGAGAGAGGTTCCCGTAGAAGAACGCCCAGACGCTCGACGAGCGTTTCCAAACGGTTGCTACGGTAGAAATGTAGTCCGGGCATGCTGGGTGTACGTGGGGCGGGGGACTATTGTGCAGGGTTGGCCGGGTGCCAAGTGGAGAGTGGGCGTAGCGTCAGCCATCCTGGCTGCGGGTGACCGGAGCATCCCTTCCGAGTCTGGGGATGAGAAGAGACACAGAACGACCGCTTCCGAGCGGCTCATCTATTTCACTTTTTCAAAAAAATCATTTCGGTCCGACAACTACTGTCGGGGTGCCCCATGTAGAAAGGTCGGCGTCGCAGAGAAAGCTGCGATTCAAACAAACGAAAGAAAGCAGATCATGAAAAACCATATTATTGACGCCACCATCGCTCCCGAGTCGCTCACCGAAATGACCGCTGCAGTCACCACGCTCAACACCGAGGTCGGCACCTTCGGCATCCACCTCGATGAAACCCAGCGGAAGCACTCAATGAAGCTGGGCACCCGCAATGAGACCTTTGCTCGCGAGATGCTCGAATTTGCCCGGCAGCGGCCGGACCTGATGCCTGCCGGCATCGACATCACCGCCATCCAGCGCGACCTGGCCGCGATGGATCAGGTCACTCCGCTCCTCTTCCAACTCGAGGCACTCACCCGCACCTTGAAGGACACCCACCTCGCGCTCGGCATCGACCTCTTTAACGGAACCCGAGGCCTGTACAAAGCAGTCAAGCCGATCGCGGAGGTCAACGGCGTGCAGGACGTGATCGAGCGCATCGGCCAGCGGTTTGCGCGGCGGAAGAGGACCAGCGCCGAACCGGCTTCGGGCAGTACGGAAGCGAGCGGTCAGTAAGCCGCGTGAACATGTGAAGCGGTAGCACAACCGCAATTGACCCCATAGCGGGCGTCTCGCAAGAGGCGCCCGCTTTTTCGTGTCTGCGTCTCGCAAGGGTGAGAGCATCCCTGCGCAACCCCGGAGATCCATGGAAAACCTCGGATGATACTTTGGGTGTCTCGCGAGAGACGCTGGGTATCATGAGATGATCGCCGGCGCCTCACGCATGATGCGCCGGGTATCTCGCGTGATCTCTGGGGCATCAGGAGATGATGCCCCGGGCATCGAGAGATGATGCCTGGAGGATCAGACGTGATACCTGGCGAATCATCTGATGATCGTTGCGCGATCACGCGTGATACTCCGGGCATCAGAAGATGATACCCAGCGCATCACGCGAGATGCGCCAGAGATCATGCGTGATGCTGCGGGGATCTCGCGAGATGCGTGAGATATCACGCGAGATACCGTGGATATTATTGTTGATGCGTGGAAAATCATCCGAGATACGCGACGCATCACGATTGATGCACAAAATATCACGCGAGATGCGCCAGTGGTCTCCTGAGACACGGCACGGATCATGGGAGATGCGTCTTGCCTGAGCGGTGAACGTGGAAGATGAAGAAGTCACCGCCATCAATGAGCGCTACAAGCGAGATCCATTCAGCCGCGGAACCGCCAATAGACCGCCTGCGATTGGTTCTCGCCAGCGTGTCGGCGGGGTCGGTTTTCCCCTTTGCCGTGATCGGCTACCGGGTACTTCTGATTCTGCCGATCGGTCTCAGTGTTTACCTCCTCATCACCGGCATTCGCGGCTATGATCCTGCGGCTCAGTTGTGTTGCTGGTGCTCGGTGCGTCTGGTTACGGCCTTTTTTGGAATGTGGGGTGTCACCGTCTTTCTCCTTCGCTTCCTACACGCATCTTCATCCGGAAATCCATCTGATCTCTTCCTATTCCTTGTTCCGGGAACTCTGCTTTTTGCTGCGATCATCTACCGCTTCCCTTGTCTCTCCAAGAGACGATGGAAACGTCATGTCGTGGCTCTCGGGATGAGCCTCTTTTTCAGTGCGCTTCTGCCGTTCAGTTTCGTTCTGGTCCTGAAATGATTTCCGATACAAATCGGATGAAAATCGGATGACTTGGCGATTCAACGAATCGCTTTGTAGGACCGGGATAGTTTGCCGGAGCAGGCACCGAGTGCAGTAAAAACTGTGGCCGGTTCTTCATTGCTCGTTTCCGCCTGTGCCTTGCCTTCTCCCTCGGGAAGGCATCCGTTCGGGAGGAACTTGCTGGCCGTGCGGAACCATCGCCTCGGAAGCGCCGGCTCACATTGCAGTTGTTGTCCGTTCTCTCCTCATATCACAGCTGCGAAGCCGAAAAACTCTTGGCTGCCTAACTAACTGAAGCCCAGCGGGTGAGTTGAAGAGGCGGCAATGGTTGGCTTGCCAACAGTAAGCGAGTATTGCAGAGGCGTTCCGTAAGGGGCTGGGCTGAAGCGGAGTGGTCCTCCAAGCTTTCTCGCGAATCGGTTTTCCTTTTCACCGTAACAGGACTCTGCAGGGGTTGACATTTGCGTAACGAAATGATTACACCGGCGCAATGCCTGCGTAATGAGGCGCAGGTGGTCCCCAAAACCCTCAGTCATTGGTTGTCTTATGCGCCCTCCTCGTCCCCTCGCATACTCCCTCGCCCGTTTCACTTCTGCTGCCTCCATGCTGGCGGCTTTGGCACTCGCCAACTCTGAACACGTTCAGGCTCAAACCATTACCTGGCAAGGAACCGGAACTGGAAGCGATGGTATCCTGTGGAGTAATCCCAACAACTGGCAGGGCGGTGTGCTTCCACAGTTTGAAAACAGCGTGCGTTTCGGGAGCGGCACGGCAGGCACGGTTATCCTGAATGGAAACCAGGCTATTGCTGACGTAACATTCGATAAAAGCTACGTCCTCGGAGCGTATGGCACCTCCAACGTTCTAACCAGTGAAGGTGGCCTTGTGACGGTGCTCCCGGACCAGATCGCGACTGTGAACGCGATCTATAGCAGTATCTTCGGCATGAACGTGACGGGGGGAGGTACCCTCTATCTGACGAATCCCAACAATGCCCTGAGCACAGGACAGATCACGATCGACGGCGCGGGAACGACCCTGATGGCAAACCTCGGGGGGATGTCGCCACAGGTGAATGGCACAGCGGCTGTGCAAGGCGTGGGCCGTCAGAATGCTCCGGTGCTCGGTCTTTCCGCATCTGCTCGAGTCGTCAATCTTCAGAACGGCGGCGAGTTTAAGCTGATCGGGGCGGGGGCCAACCCCGATGGAGCAACGGTCAACTTCAGCCTGATTGAGGGCGCCGGCGGTATCAATATCGCCTCGACGTTCCAGCAGATGGTGCTCGATGACGGAAACCAGATCAGCGGAATCGGTGACCTGGTAAAAAGCGGCAAAGGACGCCTGACTCTCGCTTCGCAGGATTACA
>CBINJX010000009.1:0-16717 GCA_966251085.1 uncultured Verrucomicrobiales bacterium | reverse complement strand
CGCCGAAGTGTGCTGCAAGCGAAAGACCCTGGTTCACCACTGAGATTGCCTCCGCCGTGCTGAGCGAACCCGATGGCGATTTCACTTTGGTTTTCCCGTCAGAGGTGACACCGCCGCGCAGCTCCCGGAAAATCGTCACGAGTCGCCGGATCTCCTCCAGTGCTGGAGGCTCTGCGGGGATCTCCAACGCTCGCCCAAGACTTGCCACCCGCATCTGCACAATCTCCACCTCTTCTTCCACGGAATCAGGCAGGGGCAGCACTACAGTATTGAACCGGCGCTTCAGTGCGCTGGAGAGGTCGTTCACTCCTTTGTCCCGGTCGTTCGCGGTCGCGATCACATTGAAGCCTTTCCGGGCCCGCACCTCATCGCCCAGTTCCGGAATCGGGAGTGCTTTCTCGGAGAGGATGGTGATCAGCGAATCCTGCACGTCGGCAGGGATACGGGTAAGTTCTTCCACCCGCGCTATCCGTCCATCTTCCATGGCACGCATGATCGGACTTCCGACGAGCGCCGCACGAGAGGGTCCCTTCGCCAGAAGCTGCGCATAGTTCCATCCGTAGCGAACCGATTCCTCGGAGGTGCCGGCAGTTCCCTGCACGAGCAACGTCGAGTCGCCAGAGATGGCTGCCGCGAGGTGCTCGGAAACCCAGGACTTCGCTGTGCCGGGTACGCCTAGCAACAGCAGCGCGCGATCAGTTGCCAGGGTTGCCACTGCGATCTCAATTACGCGACGTTGTCCGATGTACTTCGCCGTGATCTTCATCCCATCCGCATCACCGCCTAGTAAGTAGGTGGAGACCGCCCATGGGGAGAGCTTCCAACTCGGCGGTTTCGGCTTGTCATCAATCTTCGCGAGCGCATCGAGTTCGGCTGCGAACTGTTGCTCAGCGTGGGCGCGGAGAACGGGCGTGGGAGGGTTCATGCGTGCTGGGTTGTGGCTAGGAATTGCGAATCGCGTTGAGTGCGTCGTGACGGAAGGTGAGGAGATTGGAGATGGCCGGGCCGTCGTTGTTGGTAGTCGGCCAGCCTTGGGCCGCCTCTGCACAGAGGTGCGGCGGGACGCGCAGGAGGAGATGCTCCACGTGGACTCTGAGGTGCCACGGGATTCCGCGCTCTGCGATCCGTCGAAATGCGGAGAGCACTTTCCGGGCGAGAGACTCGGGCCAGTAGCCATCGAAGCTGTCGAGGTGAAAGCCGATGCGCCGCCATTGTTCGTGGTCCGTAAGCACCAATGCTCCACGGCGGATTTCTTGTATCAGTCGATCCGCCCGTGCCTGTTCAGGGATCATCAAATAGAGGGGGCTATCCGATACGATCTCAGGCTCGGGAGGAGTTTCGCTATCGAGGATTGCTTCCGCCCAGTCAGCATCATGGAAGCGTGTTGCTGCCAGAGCCCATGCGGAGACGAGCGCACGGGCAAATTCATCCTTGGCTGCAGCCTTGAGAATATCCGACGGCTCCGCGCCAAACGTTTCGCTCCAATGAGATGGCGGAATGGAGGCGATGATGAGCACCAGCAGGACCGCTTTTTCGCCGAGTTTCTTTTGGTTCCCGAACGCCTTCGGATCAAGGCCGTCGCGAACTCCCTCGGGATCCGGTTCCGATGGGAGTGTGATCTCCAGCGAGGGGCGCTTGCCGGGCTTCCACTGGAGCAGGGGAGTGGCGCGTGCGGTCATGCGTGCAACGAACCGGCTACTTGGTAGGCGGCTGAGCAACTCGATGGCGGAGCGCCGGACTTCCTTGCTGCGATCATCGAGGAGCTCTTCCAGAAACGGTTCGTCTTCTATGGAGAGTCTGGTATGGAGTTCTGCCAGGAATGCGGCGCGTGTGCCGGCTGGTTCATCCTTCCAAACCGACTGAAGCTTTGTTCGCGCTTCGGCCGGATCGCGCTTGCGCAGTGACCGCAGCACTGCGATTCGCTGATCTTTCGTGCCTGTCTCCCACAACTCGGGAGAGTCACCGACGCCAAAGCTCCATTGCGGATTGCGGGTCGAGAGCCAGGCCGCCCGTTTTCCGCCGGTTGCAGTGATGAGCGGACGCAGATCGCGATCCTGTCGCGCGCGATCGAGCATGGCGGGGAGGAGTTCAAATGGAACGCGACGGCCTGCATCTGCGACGGCACGCAGCCACTCCGGCAGGACGATCTGGAAATGCCCGGCGAGCATCTGCCGGAGATGTGCGGCGCTTTCGACGCTGATGGGTGGGAGATCTTCCGGTTCCGCTACGGGCGTGGAGGTGGAGAGTTGTGCAGGCTTGTGACCCGCTTGCCGCCATGCAGCGTATGCACCGGCCGTGGTCAGGAAAGCTTCCTCTCGGGGGAGCGGTTGAATGGCGGAAAGCACTCCGTCGAGAGCCGCAGGGGCCGGAGGTGTTTGCGGGCTCCGCTCCGTTCCGAGCAGGGCGGTGGTCACGAGATCATTCCATGTGCTCATGGGGGCGAGGAGTCGTGTTTTAGGGGTTCAATACACCTTTCGGAATTCCGCTCGGGGCCACGGGGCGCATATGGAGTGCGGTGGCGAGCTCCGCGAGGCACCGCTTTGGAGGCGGAGCGGTGTGCCTGCGCGGAGTGCGTGTGGATCTGAGAGAGCGGGAGCTTCGTACGTGAGCGGCGGGTTTTGTGGCGCTCGTTTGATATCTCGGATGCGTCTCGTTGATGGCTCGCTTCTTTGCCCGCCGCTTCTGTATGAATGAGGCAGGCACGGTAGTGCTCGTCTTTGCTGCGCAGGGACGTCTCTCTCCCTCCAATGCGGTGCCTCGTAAAACTCGCCACCGCACTCCATATGCGCCCCGTTCATCGCACCGCCTCCCGCTCATTCAGTGCCCCGAACGACACAAATCTTCCCTCGGCAAACACACTCAAGGGCAGGAGCACACGTCCATTCCATTCACCAAAAACAGTCATCGGATTCCCGCCGCTCAAGGCCAGTAGCGGCCATGGATGCGCAAAGTGCCGGGCGAGCGGAACCGCCGCTCCTTCTGCATCTCGGAGCAGCCACTGGTCGTCGGCTTGGATTGGTACGCATTCACGGACACACCAGGGAAACCGCTCCAGCCACGGGTTTCCCGCCAGCATGCCGCTCGTCACATCCAGAGCCTCCGAAAAACCTGCGACGGCTGCGGGCGCTTTCATCGGCTCAGGCTCGCCTCGTCGTTGTTTCACCACCGCGCGCATCGGTGCCGCCGAGGGGTGAAAAACGAGCTCCGCATCGATCGTCACGCCGGGAACGAGGCTGACATCCAGCGGTTGTCCCGCGGCGGAAAAACTCAGGCTGAGCGCCGCGCGGCGGGTCTGCTCACCGATGAGCCATGTGCGCTGCACTCGGAACCGGTCCTCCTCTTCCACCCTTTGTCCCACGACCTGCCAGCGATCAGAAACAGGCGTGGTTTTTGCCAGATCCTCGTCGCCGACCGTCCACCCGATCACCGTTCGGACATCCTGCCTCAATGCCTCCGGCAGTGATTCGATTCGCTGAAAGCCGTGCAGCAGGAGCTGAATCCTGCCGAGTTCCGACAATGCTCGATCTGCCCAGCCGTCACCGGAAGCAAGAACGCTCGGAAGCTCCCGCAGCATCCGTGCGATTCCAGGGGCCTGACAATCCACCATGCGGGCGGCCATTCCGTCCCAGAATTGCGAGGGCTGCTGCTGGGCATGAGCGAGGCCTTGCCGGATCACATCGCTGAGCCACGTCTGGAGTTCTCCCAAGCCGCTCCGCACGCGCGCCTCGCGTTTCGCTGCGCGTTTTTCGCGATCGGCCTCACGCTTCGCGGCAGTCTCCGGATCGACCGGAGCCGCTTCGGCCTGTGCCTTTGCCGTTTTCTTTTCAGCCGAGGCTTCACGTTTGCTGATCCACTCCGTCACCCAGGCGGGCGGTTGACCCTCTTTTACGTGCTGCGGTTTACCGGCGAGGATCAGCATGAGCCCGAGCCCATGCTTGCATGGGAATTTCCGGCTCGGGCAGGAACAATTGAATGCCGGGCCAGCGAGATCGACCTGCGTCCGGTATGGATTCGATCCGCTTCCTTGGCATTCGCCCCACAGTGAACGGTCATTTTTTTCGAGGCGCACCCATTTGCCCGGGTTTGCCAGCCCTTGTCCGGCTTTCACGGACGATGCATCCGGAGCCAGTGCGAGTACTTGATCAATCGTCCAGGAAACCATCGGGGTGCCTGTCGAGATAGTGGGTCGGACAATCACAATCAAGGTTCAGTCTTTGTGAATAGCCGACAAAAAATCCCGCTCACGAGCAGCCAGGTGGCGCTCATGAGCGGGAGATTGTTGTTCAGAAGCGAGGGCGCCCGCTCCGTTTAGACTGCCGATCGCTCTGGATCGGAGAGTGGACTCCTTACAACGACTGTGGGGCACCGATGGCGCCAACCGTAGCGACCTTGTCCTTCAGCTCACCACGCTCGATCACCACTGCCGGGCTGGCGTTGCCGACACGGTCGATTGCCGTGATGGCTACTGCCTCCGGGAGATCATCTTTCTCGAAGTCCCGTGAGGTGGCGGTGTTTGGAAGAAGCTCCGTGCTCCACTTGCCGTCGCGCTTGATCTGCAAGGCCCAGCGCTGTGCGTGGGAGTTGTCCTCCAGTGACCAACTCAGGCGCGAGGCGTCAAAGGAGACCTCGGGCTTCGCGAGCTTTCCGGAAGCAAGCCATGAGGAGGCAGGGATCAGAGCAGGCTCCGAGTAGAGCGTCTTGGTCAGCTGGTCGGATACCTTGCCAAAGTTCTCCACGAGGCTCTTGAAGTGCCAGTGGATGTTGCCGGCGGCTTCCGACGCCTTACGGGTGATGCTGATCTGGTTCAGGATGTCCGATGCCGGACGCTCCTTGCCGATGCGCGCGGTGGCGATGCCCGGCCAGAGATGGCGGTTCATCTTGTTCGTGTCAGACCACCATTTCAGCAGCGTCGTGTAGTTCTGGCGCGGCGCGTTGGATGCCCAGTAGAGCTGAGGCGAAATGTAGTCGAGCCATCCGCTCTCGAGCCACTTCCGGGAATCGGCGTAAAGCTCCGAGAAGGAGTCGAGCCCCGCGATGCGCAGCTCTTTCTGCGGACGCCAGATGCCGAAGGGGCTGATGCCGACCTTCACCCACTTCTTCTCTTCCTTTACGCGGCTGTAGAGGTCGCGGACAAAGACATCGATATTGTCCCGGCGCCAGTCGTCGCGCGCCAGCGTGCCGCCGCTCTTGCGGTACTTGTCCCAGCTCGGCTTATCCGGGAAGTCCCGGCCCTTGACCTTGTAAGGGTAAAAGTAGTCATCGAGATGTACCGCATCGATGTCGTAGCGCTTCACGACATCGCCAATGACATCGAGCACGTACTTGCGAGCCTCGGGCTCACCCGGGTCGAGCCACATCAAATCTCCATAGCTGCGCACCAGATGCGGATGGGTCTTGGTGACATGATTCGGAGCTGCCTTTGAGGCGTGACGCTTCGTGGCGAGTGCGCGGAATGGGTTGAACCACGCGTGCAGTTCGAGACCGCGGGCGTGCGCTTCCTTCACCGCAAACTCGAGCGGATCGTAGAACGGTGTGGGCGCCTTGCCCATCTGGCCGGTGAGATAGGTGGACCACGGCTCGATCTTCGATGCATACAGCGCGTCGGATGCCGGACGCACCTGCAGCACCACTGCGTTCAGATTGAGGCTGGCTGCGTGGTCGAGAAGACGGATCAGCTCGGCCTTCTGCGCCTCTGTCGAAAGGCCAGACTTCGATGGCCAGTCGATATTGCCGACGGACGCAATCCAAGCGGCGCGGAACTCACGGTTCAGCGGAGGCGGTGTCAGCGTCGAAGGCCGGAAAAGATCCAGCTTTGCCGAATCCGGTTCTTCCGTGATTGGCTCGGGGAGCTGCTCCGGAGCAGGGCGAAGTTCCAGCGGGGACGTTGCAAATTTTTCAGCCGCAGGAGATGATGAAGGGGGCTCCGGCGATTTCTGCGCCACAGCGGGCGCCTGTTCCGGCTTCGGTTCAGGCCGGGGAAAGTATTTAACTGCTACGAGGGTGGCTGTGGTCGCAGCGACTACCGCAGCGACCACCCTTAGATGCTGTCGAGACGAAAGCATCGGTACCGTTATACTATAATTCCCCCTGAATGCAAATTTCGGGGCACCCCGCGACGGCCGGAGACGCACTCCAAAACGATTGAAGAGAGCCTACGGGGCGGCTGCGATCTGCCCCTTGCTTGCGGGATCGCGCTCGGCTGCCCAAGTGCTCTTCTGCGCACCTTCCGTAGTGGCTTCGATCTGGTCTCCTTTGATCTGTCCTGTGATCTTTGCCGGCTGTTCGCCCGGGTTGGCGGGTTCGACGGTGAACGTGAACTTCTCACCCATCACACGGCCCTCACCGAGTTTTCTCTCCTGCCCGTTTACCTGCGCGGTACCGGTGATTTTCTGGAAGCTCTGGTTAATCGTCACGGAATCGACAGGGGATTTCCCACCTTCATCTTTCACTGTCCATTTCCCGCTCAGGTTTGCCGGCACCATCCAGTAGTACATCGTGCTGCCCTCGATGTTCTTCTCCTGGTCCGGCTCCCATTCCCCCATGCCGAAAGCGTGGGAAACGATGCGAGTGCCGGGGCGAACTTCAGCGAGGATCTTCGGCCGCAGTCGCTTGTTCAGGCTGGTGAGCAGGTAGAGACTGATGACATTGGCGTCCTTGAAGTCGCTTTCAAATAGGTCCGCCTTCTTAAACTCCACCTGATCCTGCACCCCGGCCTTTTTTGCATTCTCGGTTGCCTCGCGAATCCTCTGCGGATCGATATCGATGCCGATGCCTTTGGCGCCGTAGTTCTTTGCGGCGGTAATGACGATCCGTCCGTCCCCGCAGCCGAGATCATAAACCATTTCACCTTTCTGCACCTTGGCGGTGGAGAGCATTTCGTCCACTACCTTTTGGGGAGTGGGGACAAAATGAATGTCGGGTTTTCTCGCAGGCTTTTCGTCGGTTTCGGTAGTGGCTGCAGCTTGAGCGAGAACGAGAGGCGCTTCCTGGAAGGCTTCAGGTACCGAGATGTAGAGCTCCGGGAGGGCCGGTGTCTCGGCAGAGTACAAGGTATTCGCCGCGAGAAGAGACGAGAGAATCAGAGCAGTCGGCTTTTTCATGGTGCTCGGAGATGAGTTCGAGGGTTTGGAGGACAAAGACAGAGACAGAGGCCGCCGAGTGGACCGGTATCAAGAGATGCCATACCCACGGCACAGTATTCCTCCCGTGCTGTGTTCATGGGAACTCCGCTCCGCCGGTTCGATGAAACTCGTCGGCTCACACTGAACTCAAACGCCGGTCAGTAGAGCTGTGAGTGTATGAAAAAGGCAGTTGGGGGGGGAGAGTTGATGGTTGAGAGCCGCGAAAGGGCGGATCGGGAAGTATCTGGCATCATTACCTGCGGGATGGATGCCTATTTGGTGTTCATTGAACTGCATAGAGTTGGCCCGAGGTTCTTGAATCCGAGCACCGATTCCGCGTCGTTTCCCCTCAGCTCCAACGGAGCTTTCTAATTCAGCCCAGCCCGACGTTGGCCCGATTGAGGGATGGGCTTAGGTAAAGCGGTCCGTCGGACCTAAAAACAGATTCAAGAGAACAGATGGCACACTCTGCATCTGTACAGAATGAGTGCCGAACCGAGTTCATGATCCGAAGCGGTGTTCGGGTTGAGTGATAGTTCCGGGAATTTCGTCGAGGTCTTCAGTAAGGAGGAAAAAGCCGCCGGAAGCCGTGACCAAGCACCACGAGCAGAAAGAACAAATTTCGTACGGGGACAGCCGGCCAGAAATAGGGAACCTGACCGAGTGGAGTGGAGGTTTGCACCTGCTCCGAAAGGTGTCTGGCGAGGTTTGCAATCAATCGCATCGACCGGGGCCATTCGAGAACGCCTGTGCGCCACGCGAGGGGAATGCCCTCCGGACCTACACGTGCTCCGACCAGTCCTCCCGTGATTGCCGCTGCAGTATCGGTGTCACCGCCACACCGGATAATTTCAGTGACGGCTGCGCCGAAATCATCGCGATGAAGAAGCGCCGCATAAATCGCCACCGGGACGGTATGAAACACATATCCAGAAATTCCGTTTGTCAGCCCCAAGCCTGATGCAAACTCCCGGACACTGCTCCGGGTGGTGAGAGCGGTTTGTAGAGCCGCCAGGCAGTCCTGCCACTCCGGGGCACTGGAGAGTTGGCGGAAAGTTTCCAGAAGCGTGCTTTCCAATGGTGATGTGCCCACGATCCAGGCCGCCATTTCGGCAACGGCTTGGGCTCCGGTTTCCGCACGGGGATCGGTATGCGTAAGCCGCGTGCTTGCGCGTACATAGTCACGCCGCTTTTCCGGATCGGACACAAAGAAGGTACCGAGCAGCGCACTGCGCATTGCAGGACCGTTCCCAGCGGAAAAAACACCGCTGCGGTCCGGTGATATGCCTGCCCACAATTTCAGGATCGCGCGCAGTGTGGCAAACCCGACTCCGGCAGGGAGGGCGAGCAGCCACCATCTCAGTTTCCACGCCAATGCACGTTGGAATCTCGCGACATCGTCCGGATGCTCCAGTAACGCCTGTGCCACCATCAGCGTGTGCTCAGTGTCGTCGCTGATCATTCCAAAGTGGCCAAACAGCCGATGACCGAGCGGCCCAGGGAACAATCGGCTCTGACGGCCGGCAGAAAGACCTTCCATTGGAAGGCCCAGAGAATCGCCCACGGCAGTGCCGATTAGAGTGCCCGCGAGTGTCGCCCAATTTGCAGGTGCATGGTCACTTCGAGTGGCGGAGTTCACATCAAACCTCAAAGTTGAATCCGCGCTTTTTCAGCGCCTGATATTTTCGCGCATCAAAACGGAAGAGTTGCGCAGGGCGATGCGCGCCCGTGCGGACCTGTTCATCGAGCCCGACGAGTAGCCCCATTGAGAGGATCTTTTTGCGGAAGTTGCGTTTATCCAACTCGGACTGGAGCACCGCCTCGTAGAGATGCTGCAGCTGGGACAACGTGAACTTGGGAGGGAGTAGCTCAAACCCGATCGGTTCATAACGAACCTTGTTGCGCAAACGCTCCAGCGCGGTCTTCACGATTTCCCGGTGATCAAATGCCAGCTTCGGGAGGTCGCTTGCCGGAAACCATCCGGCATCACTCGCATCTGTGGCGCCCACTGCGGCGTGCTCCGCGGATTTCACGAGAGCGTAATAGGCGACGCTTACGACACGTTCCCGCGGGTCTCGATCCACCGCGCTGAAGGTGTAGAGCTGCTCCAAGAAAACGTTCTTCAGGCCTGTCTCCTCTTCCAGCTCCCGGCGTGCGGCTTCATCGAGGGTTTCGTCCAGACGGACAAATCCACCGGGTAATGCCCATTGGCCTTTGAACGGCTCTAATCCGCGCTGGATCAGCAGCACTTTGAGTTCGCCTTCATCGAAGCCGAAGACGACGCAGTCCACAGTGAGAGCGGCGCGTGGGTATTCGTAGGTGAACGGCATGGATCAGGTGAGGGGAAGCGCTTCGCGAATGAACGTATCTGACAAATGGAGGGGAGAATGTGGCCTGGTATCCCTTCCTGAGCGCCCAGGGCGCGTCCTATACCAGCCTGGGGCGCAGCCCCAGGAACACCGTGCCACAGAGCACAAGGGCTGTAGGCCCGTCCTATGAACCGCGATATGTCCCCGTGTTAGGTGAGAGATAGAACGGGCTTTCAGCCCTCGTCCGCTATTCGGCGTACACCTGGGGCTGTGCCCCAGGCTGGTATAGGACGCACCGTTGGTGCGCGGCCATAGGTGCCCAGTCGTCGCTATTGTGGAGGTGATCATCGTTTCTGTGGGACTCTCACAAGGCGACCGGCGCTGAACTCACAAACCGCCCAAACAGCGCTTCCACATCTTCACGGCGGGCGAGCGTCTCGATCCATTCGCCAGGGACTGCCGGGAGCCCATAACACAGCCCCGCCAGCCCGCCGACGACACAGCCGGTGGTATCCGTATCGCTCCCGAGATTCACGGCTTTCAAAACCATCTCTGAAAAACTGTGACTTGTGAGTAGGCACCAGATGCTGGCGGTGAGTGTGTGCATCACATACCCACTCGATCCGACCTCACTCTCGGGCAGCGTGGCGATGCGGGCGGTCTCGAGTTGCTGAAAGTGGAGCCGCTCCGCAAGGAATAGCTCTTCCTCGTATGCTGCCGCAAAGTGGAACAGAGCGCGTTGGTATGCGTCAGCCGGCGCCTTTCCCACGAGTAGCTCCCGCACGAGGAGTGCATACAGGCCACAGGCCATCTGAGAGCGTGGATGCCGATGCGTGATGCTCGATGCACGGTGAACCGCATCGAGCATGACCGCAGTCGGTGCGGACGCAAACCAGAGCGCCACGGGAAGAATCCGCATCAGCGAGCCGTTTCCATTCGAGTACTCATCGGCACCGCCCGCGTACTCCGCCGATGTGCCGGATGCGACCCGGGAAAGAGCTTGTGATGTTGCAATGCCGATATCGAACACCCGGCCATGCGGCGTCCAGTGAGCCTGCGACTCCCAACTCACAAACCGTTCACCCATATCCTGCGGATCGAATCCTTCACACTCCACCAGGCTCTCCGCGGAGCAGAGGAGCAGGGAGGAATCATCCGACCAGGTACCTGGGGGCTGATTATGTGTGCCGAAGCCGCGCATCCCGGTGACAGGATTGCGCCTCACCGCCTCACGGCTCTGGAACTCCACCGGCACACCCAAGGCATCACCAGCCAGTGCGCCCCAGAGTCCACCGAGGAGGCGGCCTTCTGTCGATAGTTGCGAATTCATACTCTACTTCTACTGCGCCTCGTGAAGATGGAGCTTGGGTGTCTGCCCGCCATCGATCCTGATCACCTTGTCCGGATTCTGATACTGCGCGACGAGGTAGCGGGTGAGATCGACCTGCAGCCCCTGCATGTTCTGAAGAAAGGTTGTCTGCTCGCGGTTCATGGCTTGCTGATGTTCCAGTTCGACCTGGTTCTGTTGCCGGTGATTGCTGAGTTCGAGTTCCTGTTCCGCCTGCAACTGCTGCAGCTTCTCCTCGTGCGCCAGACGCTTTAGGCGGTTCTCGTGGGTGACCTGCGCCTCTTCCAGGTGCTGACGTTTGGCGGTGCGATCCGCTTCACGGGTAAGCTTCATATCAGCGAGCTGTTGCGCCTGCTCTTCAGTCTCCGCTTCCAGCCGCAACTTCGTGCGAACCTCAATGGCGGAGTCGTGCATCGACTGAAGTTTGTCGCTGGCGTAGTACCCGCGATAGACCACCTTGTTGATCCGGTACCCGATCCGCTCCGCGCGCTGAACGAGCTGCGGATATGTCTCGAGCCGGTTGAGAGCCTCGGTCTGTTCCTTGAACCTCTCGAAGTTTACCGCTGCCGCAAAGTCGATCACATCCGCGCTCACGGCATTGATGAAATCCGCAATCGGATCGTGTGTCTGATCCAGCATTCGCTCGATATCGCGCAGCTCGAAGAAGATCATCAGCTTGATCACCAGCAGCGCATCGTCCGCCGTGCGAACGCTCTCCACGTCGAAGTACATCTGATCCGGGATCACGAGCAGTTTTGTGAACTGCAATGCACGTGGGATCTTCCGGTGCGGATTCTGCGGATCAGCGCCGTGCCAGCGAAACTCGTGCAGCCATTCCTCCGCAGCCGGTACGAAGAGCGCCGGACCTCGCACTACACGCCGTTCCACGGCTCCCGCCGCATGCTGGCGGTAAACCACAATCGCCTCGTTGGCATCGACATGGATCGCTCCCTCTACGCTGATCGCCAGGTGCCGCACCGGATCGAACCAGACCGCCACCGGACCGCGTAGATGCTCGGTGGTCCCATCCTTGTACTTCACCACCAGATATTCATCCGGCTCGGCCGCATAGCGCCTCATCGGCTCGATGCGCTCCCCAAAGAGAAACAGTCGCCGCGGACCATCGGCCGCACGGGCCTGGCCCCGTTTATTCCAGACCAGCACTCGCTGACCTTCCAGCACTGTCGTGAGCCCGATCATAGCGGACCTCCCATTTCCTGCACGACTTCCCGGGCCGTGATTACACGAACGCCGGCCTTCTCCATTTCCTCCACCGCTCGCTCCACATCGCCCTTCTGTAGATTCACGCCGCGGCAGGCGTCCTCGATCAGGTGCACGTTGAAGCCGAGTGCCAGTGCATCCAATGCGGTGAACTTCACGCAGTAGTCAGTCGCAAGCCCGGCGATGTACACATCGGTCACACCTTTCTCCCGGAGGTACTCCGAGAGGCCGGTGGCTTTCCGGTGGCCATTGTCAAAGAGCCCGCTGTAGCTGTCGATCGTCGCCTCGGTGCCTTTCTGGAAAACGCGATCCCATCGGGCCTGATTGAGCCCTGGCGCGAAGTCAGCACCCGGTGTGCCCTGCACGCAGTGGACCGGCCAGAGGGTCTGGTCGAGACCGTGGAGATCGATCCGGTCGCCGGGTTTTCGGTCCGGGTGATGTACCGCAAAGCTGCCGTGATCCGGCGGATGCCAATCCTGTGTGGCCACCACGAGATCGAAGTGCCTCTGCAGCTCGTTGAGGATCGGGATGATCTGATCTCCCTCAGGAACCGCGAGTGCGCCACCAGGGAGGAAGTCGTTCTGAATATCGACAAGGATCAATGCATTCATGATCACACACGCAGGTTGGCGTGTGTGTGATCATGTAAGTGTGTAATCTACACAAAGGCAAGTGTGAAAATGACACGAAGTGTGTGAATGGAACGGGCGCGTTTTGGAGTGCGGTGTCGCGCTGTCGCTTGCCACCGCACTCCAAAGAGCGCCCCGCCTATTCAGCGTCCCCACCAATCACAGGCATCGGCTTCTCCCCGCGTGCCTCGAGGATCAACTTCGTGCGAAGTTCATAAAGTGAAGGGGCCAGACCCACTGGGTACTCGTGCGGATTGAGGAACCGCTTCACACCGGAGTGAAAGGACTCCAGCTGCTTCTGCACGCGGAGGCGCACTGCGTGGATCGACGGCTGCTCGTAGGTCAGCTTTCCTTTCCGGAAGATCGGTACGAGCAGGTCTTCATGCTCGGCGTCGTCAGGGATGTGTTTCCGACGAGTGAGATCGAGTGGATCGATGAGTGTGCGCTCGGCTCCATCAAATTCCTCCTGATTATAGATCATGTCACCGATGCACTCGCCGTCTTTGCGAAAACGTCGCACCTGCTGGATGCCAGGATTCGAGATCTTCACGGCCTGCTCGGAGACCTTCACCTTGTAGTGCCAGGTGTGGTCTGCATTGCGCACTGCAGAAAGTTTATAGACGCCACCGAGTGCAGGTTGATCGTACGCGGTGACGAGCTTTGTGCCGACGCCCCAGATATTGATCCGCGCTCCCTGTTCTTTGAGGCTCGTAATGATATGCTCGTCGAGATCGTTGCTCGCAACGATTCCCGCCTTCGGGAATCCTGCTTCATCCAGCATCCGTCGCGCTTCGATGCTGAGATAAGCAAGGTCGCCGGAGTCGAGCCGGATGCCGACCATCTCGTGGCCTTGCTCCCGGAGCTTGAGTCCGGTCTCGATGGCGTGCTGCACACCTTCGAGAGTGTCGTAGGTATCCACGAGGAAAGTACAGTTGTTCGGCATCGCCGCCGCATAGGTGTCGAAGGCTTCCTTTTCCGAGTCGAACGACATCACCCAGCTATGTGCATGGGTGCCTTTCACTGGAATCCCGAAGATCCTTCCGGCCAGCACATTTGAAGTCGCGGCGCATCCACCGATGTACGCCGCGCGGCTGGCGGCGAGGCCGCCGTCCGGGCCTTGCGCACGGCGGAGCCCGAATTCCAGCACTGGTTCGCCCCGTGTCGCGAGACAGACGCGCGCGGCCTTGGTGGCGATGAGGGTTTGGAAGTTCAGCAGATTCAGCAGCGCGGTCTCGAGCAGCTGGCACTGGATCAGGGGACCATGCACCCGCAGTAGCGGTTCGTTAGGAAAGACCACTGTTCCCTCCGGGATGCCATCCACGTCGAAGCTCCACTTTAGCTCGCGAAGGTAGTTGAGAAACGCGGACTCGAAGAGCGGCCGGTTGTCATTGCCGGTGAGCGTAGCGAGGTAGGAAAGATCATCCTCCGTAAAGCGGAGCAACGACAGGTGCTCGATCACGTCGTTCAAACCGCATGCGATGCTGAACCCGCTCTTGAAAGGATGCTTCCGGAAGAAGAGGTGAAACACTGCCTCTTTCTCATGCGTCCGGCTCTTCCAATAGCCATAAGCCATCGTGAGCTGATAGAGGTCCGTCAGAAGAACTGAGTGATGCCGCTGCGCTTGTACGGGTGGCGTCTGCATGGATGCGTGCCGTCTTGTCTAGAACGCTCCGGAGGCTGAAGCAAATGCGGATGCGATCACCGCTACGCGCCCGGCGGTGGCACTTGCTTTGGCTCGCGGAGCACGACGCGTTGCAGGAACTCCACACCCTTCCTTAAACCCTCCATCGGTGTCATCAGCGGATCCTCGTGTTCCATTGAAAGTGCGCCATCATATCCAATCATCCGAAGCGCGCTTACGAAGTCGCACCAGAACTTCTCATCGTGTCCATAACCGACAGTCCGGAAACTCCACGACCGCTCTGCTACCCGCGAGCTGACCTTTGTGTCGAGATTGCCATACACCTCCGAATTGAGCGGGTGCAAGGCAGTGTCCTTTGCATGGACATGGTGAATGGCCTCACCGAGCCGTAGCACCGCTTTCACCGGATCGATGCCCTGCCAGAAGAAATGGCTCGGATCAAAATTTGCACCCACCGTTTCACCCGCGGCTTCGCGGAGCCGGAGCATCGTCTCAGGATTATAAACCAGAAAACCCGGATGCGGCTCGATGGCGATCTTTACCCCATGATCTGCGGCAAACTTTGCCTGCTCCTTCCAGTAAGGGATCGCCATTTCGTTCCATTGCCATTCCAGGATCTGGTAGAAATCGGGCGGCCAATAATAGGTCACCCAGTTAGGAAGGATCGCATTCGGATTATCCCCGGGACAACCCGAGAAAGTCGTGACCACCGGCACACCAATCTGCGCCGCGAGTCGAACGGTCGCCTGGAAAACCTCGTTATGCAGATGCCCGATCTCGTAGTTGGGATGCAGTGGATTCCCATGGCAGGAAAGCGACGAGATCTCCAGTCCACGCGAGCGGATCGTGTTCACAAACTCCTCCCGGCGCCCCTCATCCGCTACCAGTCTCACGGCATCCGCGTGAGCCGTGCCGGGATATGCCCCGGTACCGATTTCCACACAATCCACGCGCAACGTACAGAGCTCATCCAACGCCTTATCGAGCGGAAGCTGACCGAGTATGGGTGTGAAAACGCCGACTTTCATGCTGCTGCCGAATCGGTTTCGGGCAGCGATATGGCGGTGGGCAGAGGACCGTGAGAGGTGAGAGGTGAGAGGTGGGCTGGTGCAGGGGCGGGGCTCCTTCTGTAGCGTCAGCCATCCTGGCTGCGGGTGCTCGGAGCATCCTTGCTCCGAGTCCAAATGAGCGAGATCGGGAGGTGAGCGCGAAGCTGCCTCAGCGCTCCTGCAATCACACTCTCTTTCACCCGGAGCGCGGAACATGGCGCCAGCCCCACCTCTCACTTCTCACTTCTCACCTCTCACTTCACACCAGATATTCCCGCCATGCTCGAAGATCTCGAGAAGACGCTTTTCCACGAACAGACCATTCTCGCCCGGCTCGACGCTCTCGCGGCGCAGATCACCGAGGATTACCGTGACAAGGAACTCACGGTTGTGGCCGTGCTCAACGGCTCCCTCATTTTCGCTGCCGATCTCCTCCGCCGCGTCCCGCTCCCGCTGAAGCTCGATTGCCTCTCCGTCTCCTCCTACCATGGCGGCACGGAAAGCACGGGTGTCGTCACCTTTCAGCAGGTAAATCTGCCCGATATCGACGGTCGCCACGTGCTGATCGTGGACGACATTCTCGACACCGGCCGCACGCTTCACGCCATTTCCGAGAAACTCCGCCGGGAGACGAAACCGCTCTCCGTGCGTGTCTGCGTGCTCCTCCGCAAACAAGTCCCACGGTCCGCGGAACTGGAAGCGGATTACGTTGGGTTCGATATCGGGAATGAATTCGTGATCGGCTACGGCCTCGACTATCAGGAGCGCTACCGCAATCTACCCGTCATCGGTGTGCTCCGCAGAGCTTTGTGGGACAAGAGCGCTAGCTGATCACTCCGCGTCATTCACCGCTCCACACTCCGGGCAGAGAAGCCCATGAGATCGGAATGCGGAACTGTTCACATCCACCGCGACCGGATAACAGCAGCTTCCGCAGACGAGATAATCGCGACCGCCCCCTCGATAAAGGGGATTCTGACGCTCGGGGCGGTTACGAGGGCGGGGCGGCAGACCTACGTGATCGATGACACTGAGAATGTTCAGGCTCATGGCAGAAAACGCTTTCGCGGTAAAAACCCGCTCTCTTCTATACCGGCTGTCTCGGCTCCCGCCGTCAGCCTTCTTATCCGGGTATGAATCGGCTTCGGCGCAAAAACGGCGGTCCCACTCCATTATTTCGCGAGGCTACACGGGGCGTATATGGAGTGCGGTGGCGAGTTTTACGAGGCACCGCTTTGGAGGAGTAGCGACGTTCCCGCGCAGAGGATACGAGCCCTGCCGCACCCGCAGTGCTCGTACGACAGCGGTGGGCAAAGAAGCGAGCCATCAACGAGACGCATCCGAGATACCGAAACGAGCGTCACAAGGCCCGCCGCTCATGCACAAAAGTCTTTCTCA
>CBINJX010000008.1:0-17112 GCA_966251085.1 uncultured Verrucomicrobiales bacterium | reverse complement strand
GATCGCGATCCACCAGGCGCTCTTTCTTTACCTCCTTCACCCGCGCGCGGGTGGGTTGCCTCTCTGAAAGTGAATAGTTGAGAGAGAACGGGGCGCTTTTGGAGGTGGTGCCGCTTTCCTGCAGTTTCCATTTTCAGATTACACGCATACAACCGGGCGTATCATGCCCATGACCAAGCCCGAGATCATCCAGCGTCTTCTCAATCCCGGTATCGTCGCCATCATCCGAGCGGAATCCTCGGAACAGCTCGTTGGTGTGGCCGCGGCTCTCGCCGAGGGCGGGATCACTGCTATCGAGGTGACGATGACGACGCCGAATGCACTTCAGGTCATCACGGAAGTCGCCGCCCGTTTCGGCGACCGGATCGTGATGGGAGTTGGCACCGTTCTCGATACTGAGACATGCCGCGCGGCCATCCTGGCAGGAGCGGAGTTCGTGGTGACTCCGGTGACCAAGCCCGAGGTCATCCGGCTGTGTAACCGCTATGGGAAACCGATCGCCAGTGGAGCTTTCACTCCCACCGAGGCACTCCTGAGCTACGAGTCCGGCGCGGACTTCGTGAAGCTCTTCCCAGCGGATCAGGTCGGCCCGACCTATATCAAAAACATCCTGGCGCCCCTGCCGATGCTCCAGATCATTCCCACCGGTGGAGTGTCTCCGGAAACAGTGGGGGACTTCGTTCGCGCGGGCTCGGTGGCAGTGGGGGCGGGCTCAACTCTGATTTCCAAGGAGGCGCTGAAGAAAGGCGACTTTGCAGCAATCACAGCTCGGGCCAGAGAGTTTGTGAACGCGATACAGGCGGCGCGAACGAAGCGTAACTAAAACAGCCTGCGCCGCTAACAGCAGCGATGCGTTGAGTACAGATAGGATTCCCGATCCGCCATTTCGCGGCTCTCAACTCTCAACCCTCAACTCTCAACCGCTTTTCCTGAATGAAAGCTCTTCAGCGCGACCTCCGCGAACGTGTTCTCCAGCTCATGCGGCGGCCCGATTATCAGCCGCTCGATAAGGTCGAACTTTCGAAAGCCCTGGATTGGCCGGCTGAGCGCCGCTCCGTGCTCCGGGAGGTGCTGAAGAGCTTGGAAAAAGACGGAGAGATCGCACGAATTCGTAAGGAGCGATATGTACTCCCGCAAACGGCGGACCTCGTAACCGGGAAGCTACAGGTTCACCTCAACGGCAATGCCCATGTGCTCAATGAAAAGCGAGGCATGCCGGATGTCTTTATCTCTGAGGTGAACATGGGAACGGCGATGCATGGCGACAAGGTCGTGGTTCGCATCATGCACGAGGGTCGGGAGCAGCGGCGGATGGGCGACAAGCCGGAAGGGCGTGTCATTCGGATTCTCGAGAGGGCCAGTGAAACCATCGTCGGCACGCTACAGCAGACCAAAAAGTTCTTCCATGTCATCCCCGACGACCCGCGTTTCCCGCACAATGTCTATGTGCAGCCGGGAGCAGCCAAGCTGCCACGGCCGCCGCAGTCCGGTGACAAGGTGGTGGTGAAGCTTGTCGAGTGGGAGAACCGGCATGTGAGTCCCGAGGGCGAAATCATCGAACTGCTCGGTCCGGCCACCGCGCCGGGTGTCGATATGCTGTCGATCGTCCGGAAGTACAATCTGCCGGTGGAGTTCCCGGAAGCGGCGCTGCGCGAAGCGGAAAAAATTTCGGAAAAGGTCGATCCGCGTGAACTGGAACTGCGCGAAGACCTGCGGGATCAACTCATCATCACGATCGATCCGGATGACGCGAAGGACTTCGACGATGCGATCCTGGTGGAGCGGACGAAGACCGGATGGACCCTTGGAGTACATATCGCGGATGTCGCTCATTACGTTCGTCCAGGAGGCCCGCTCGACAAGGAGGCCCGTAAGAGGGGGAACTCAACCTATCTCGCCGACCGGGTGATCCCAATGCTTCCAGAACGGCTGAGCAACGGGATTTGCTCACTGAAACCCGAAGTCGAACGGCTCACCTTCTCCGCATTCATGGAGTTCAATAATGCGGGGAAGATGAAGTCCGCCCGCTTTGCAAAGACCGTGATCCGCAGCGCGGCGCGGCTTACCTACAAGCAGGCATACGCACTTCTCGAAGGAAAGAGTGAGATCCCGACAGGGCCGGTGCATCTCCGCGGACGCGATGGGGAGACTGCTCCGCTCGTTACCCCGATTTCACATGAGATCGCCGAGAGAGTGCGGACCGCATGGGAGTTGGCTTCTCTGCTCCGGAAAAACCGTTTCGCCAACGGATCGCTCGATCTCGACTTTCCCGAGGTAAAAGTCTGGCTCGATGAGGAAGGACGCGCGGCACGGCTGGAGAAAATGGAGAACGATATCTCCCATCAGCTCATCGAGGAATGCATGCTTGCCGCTAACGAGGCAGTGGCACGTGAGCTGAAGAATCGGCAGGTGCCGACGGTTTACCGCATACATGAAGACCCGGATCCGGATAAACTCTTTGAGTTCCGGGAGTTCGCGGCGGTGTACGGGTTCAAGGCCGGCGACCTGACCAATCGGGATGAAATTCAACGGCTGCTCGCTTCGATCCGCGGTTCCGCTGAGGAATATGCTTTGAAGCTGCAGTTCCTGAAGAGCCTCAAACGAGCAACCTACGACACGAACCCGGTCGGGCATTATGGCCTCGCGAAGGTGAATTACACTCACTTCACCAGCCCGATCCGCCGGTATGCGGACCTTGTGGTGCATCGTTCCCTGGCCGATCTGCTGGCATCTCAAACTCATATCGAGAAACGTCCCAGGCGTCAGCAGATCCTTTCCGTCGGTGAGCTATCAGACGCTTCCGAGCATATCTCGGATACGGAGCGGACGTCCGCTGATGCCGAAAAGGACTCGGTGATGCTGAAGAAGATGGAGTATTTCCAGCGGCAGTTGGCTTCCCGCAAACCGGAGCAATTCCGTGCCGCGGTGATCGATGTCCGCTCGTACGGGTTACTGGTGGAACTGCCCGATGTGATCATCACCGGCCTGATTCATGTCAGCTCCCTGCCGGAGGATTTCTATCAATTCGACCCCGTTCGGCTTTCCTTCATAGGCAAGCGGACGCGGCGCACCTTTGCTGTTGGTGATGAACTGCAGGTGATGGTCACCCGAGTGGATCCGTACAAACGGCAAATCGACTTCATTCCGGTGGATCTCGAGGAAGAGATCCCTGGCCGGAAAAAGAAGGGCGGCAAAAAAGGAATGGGCGGCGATTTTGGTGGCGGCGCCCGCTTCAAACGTGGTCGTGCGGAGATGAAGGAGCGCCCTGGCCAAATGAAGCGCCGCCAGCGGAGTGAACGTCCCGAGCGCGGGAAGCGCCGGAAGAAAGTGCGCTGACCTGCTGCGTTTCATTCAGATGCATTGGCGCATTCTTGCCATTGGTAAACCGAAGCTCTCCTTTGCCCGGGCGGGAATTGAGGAGTATGCCTCACGGCTCCAGCCGTTTGCTCCGGTGCAGATTGACTACTTGAAGGCGTCCACGCGCGAATCGGAAAGCGCGCTTTTGATGGAACGAAGCGAAGGGCTCTTCCGGATCGTGCTCGATGAACGCGGGGCAGAAGTCACCAGCCGTGCGCTGGCGGACAAGGTGAGTTCATGGGAACAGTCGCGGGTCAAAGGAGTGGCGCTGCTCATTGGCGGCTCCGACGGACATACTCCGGAGCTACGTGCTTCCGCCAACTGGCTCTGGTCATTGAGCAAACTCACCCTCCAGCACGAACTCGCGCTCGTCGTGATGCTCGAGCAGCTCTACCGCGCGTACACCATCAAGGGCGGTTTGCCGTATCATAGGGATTAGCCAAAAGCGCACCGTCTATCCGCACAAAAAAACTGGCGCACCCTCGAGTGCGCCAGCCAATCGAAAATCGACGATCCTGAATCGAAAATTGCTACAGCGCCTTCAGCGCCGCCACGGCTGCGTCGAGCGAGTTGCAATCCGTGATGGAGTAGCACGGGGTTCCCTTGCGGGTGCGGTTGAGCAATCCGGCGAGTACTCCGCCAGGGCCGAGTTCCAGGAAGAGATCGCAGTGCTCACGGTCCAGCAGATACTCCATCGTCTCCGTCCAACGGACGGTGCCGGTGACCTGATCCTGTAGCGATTGCCGGATTTCCTCCGCATCGCTTACCGGCTGTGCATCGACATTGCAGATTACAGGGAAGCGTGGGGTCTGAATCGGAGTGGTCTGCAGCACCTCACCGAGAGCGAGGAATGCCGAGTTCATCAAGCGTGAATGATATGCGCCCGCGACATTCAACATCTTAGCCATGCGGACCCCATGTTCCTTCGCGAGGGAGACAGCCAAAGCGACCTTGGAGGTTTCACCGGATACAACGATCTGCCCGGGGCTGTTCAGGTTGGCGATGTCCACATCGCACTCGGAAGCCAGCGTTCGCACGGTGCTTTCATCGGCGCCGATCATCGCCGCCATTCCGCCTGCAGTCTGTTCACATGCTTCCTGCATCAACTGACCGCGCCTGGCTACGAGCTTGAGTGCAGTTTCGAAATCGAATGTTCCCGCCGCGGTGTGGGCGGTGAATTCTCCCAGGGAAAGTCCCGCAGCGGCATGCGCCGGGATCTCGCCAACCTCCTGCTTCAGAGCTTCCAGGCATGCGAGACCATGCACAAAGAGGGCGGGTTGGCAGTTCCGAGTTTCAGTCAGTTCCGCTTCAGGCCCTTCAAAGGTAATCTGAGAGAGCGGCCGCTGAAGGATTTCATCCGCCCGCCGGAAGAGATCCGCGCACGCCGGATACTTGGCGGCGAGATCCTTGCCCATGCCCACGACCTGGGCACCCTGACCGGCGAAAAGGAGAACAATCTTCTTGGAAGTATTCATAAGAGTTTACCGAGGCGGAGCAGGCGCGCCGAACGGACCGCGGCGCGCTCGAGAAATTCAGGGGCACGGTTCATTGCTTCATCGAGAGTAACCGGCTGATCGATGATTCCGCAGGCCGCATCAAAAACGGTCGTCAGCTCGGCGCTCTCTAATACGGAGCCTGCGAGAGCGAGCACTGGCTTGTTGTGTTTGCGGGCAAGCTGCGCCACCCCCACCGGTCCTTTGCCCTCGAGTGATTGCGCATCGAGCCGGCCCTCACCAGTAATCACGAGGTCGCTTTCGGCGATCCGCTTCTCCAGGTCGAGTACCTCGGCCACGAGATCGAACCCCGAGCGCATCTCTGCGCCGCAAAAACTGAGGAGACCAAAGCCGATCCCCCCCGCCGCACCCGCTCCCGGAGTCTCACGGAATTCACAATCCAGATCCTGCGCGACTACGTCGGCGAGGTTGGTCATGGCCATTTCGAGCGTTTTTACCGTCTCGGAATTAGCACCCTTCTGAGGGCTGAAAACATGGGCGGTACCGCGGGAGCCGAGCAGGGGATTCTGGACATCGCACGCTGCTATGACCTTCGGCATCTTCATCGCGTTCAGAATTCCGATACGGGTAAGTGCTAGAAGATTCCCGGGGATAGGCTCGAGTGGCTCGCCATCACTGGTGTAAGGCGCGTATCCGAGCGCTGCGGCCATCCCGATTCCACCATCCGTAGTGGCGCTGCCGCCGAGTCCCACCAGAATCCGCTCGGCTCCGCGTTCGATAGCGGCGCGCATCAGCTGACCGGTGCCGTAAGTATTTGCGCGCAAAGGCGCTAGCTCTTCCTTCTTCAGCCGCCACAGCCCGGAGGCTTCACTCATTTCAATCACCGCGGTTTTGTCCGCTTCCACCCAGGCGAAGCGCCCCTCCACCGTGCGTCCGATCGGATCCTGAACCGGCAGCCGGATCCATTCACCTCCGAGCGCCTGGCAAAGTGCTTCTGCAAAACCTTCGCCACCATCGGCGATCGGAGCGAGTGTCGTTTCGGCCTCTGGCCATACGGATCGCCAGCCACGGGCGATTGTTTCAGCCACCGCAGCCGCGGAAAGAGAGCCCTTGAATTTATCGGGTGCGACAAGAATGCGCATGAGCGGGGCGCGGAGTGTTCCGTGCCGGCCCCGTTGGCGCAAGATCAACTTATATTTCACATTCCGCCATTGCCGTGGCGTCACATTTTGCTACGGTCCACTCCACGCAGCCGTTGCGCTGTCTCGGAGGGGTGGCAGAGTGGTCGATCGCGCCGGTCTTGAAAACCGGAGACCCGCAAGGGTCCGTGGGTTCGAATCCCACCCCCTCCGCCAGTCTGCCCCGCATGCCCGATCCTTCATCTTTGCCGCAGCGCCTGACCATCCGGAGCAAAGTGCTGCTGGGATTCGGCATCGTGCTTGCCCTGTTTGGCGTCATCGCATGGGTTACCATCCGCAGCACCGTCGGCTTCAGCCGTACCGCTGAGTGGGTGGCGCATACTCAGGAGGTCATCGAACTTCAGGAGCGTCTTTTCCGGTATGTGATGGAGATGGAGAGTGACCGGCGGGGATTCCTGATGACAGGGGATGAAAGCATGCTCACGGGATACGAGGGATCGCGGCAGTCGATCATCGACAATTTCAATTACCTGAAGGTTCTCACGTCGGATATGCCTGCGCAGACCGCACGGCTGGAGCGGCTGAAGGAGCTGCTACAGGAGAGTTTTGAAGTTCAAGCCGCGGAGATCGAGACGCGGCGCAATGAGGGGTTCCGGATTGCCTGGCGTCGGTTTCGAAATGGCGAGTCCTCGAGATTGATCGAGGAGATCCGGGCAGTTCTCCTCGATTTTGAAGCCGAAGCGCGCCAGGTGCTCAAGGATCGGGCGGAGTTGAACGACGCGATTGCGGACTCCACGACAGGTGCGGTGATCGCGGGGGGAATTTTGGCGACCGTTGCGCTGATTGCTGCCTGTTTCATTATCCTGCGGGACTTCGCAGCCAGAAAACGGGCCGAGGAGGCGCTCGCACAGGAGCATAACCTCCTTTCGAGCATCATCAATGCGATGCCAAACTACGTCTTTGTGAAGGATCTGCGCGGCCGCTACATTCTCGATAATGTCTCTCACCGCAGATATCTGGGAGTGGGGGACATTCAGGCGGTGGAGGGAAAGACAGTGCATGACTACTTCACTCCTTCGATTGCTGAGCGGTTTGCAAAGGACGACAAACAGGTTTTTGAAAGCGGCAGACCGGTGCTGAACCGTGAGGAGCCCGCCGTACCCCTGAGCGGTCCAAACCGGGAAATCTGGCTGGAGACCACAAAGATTCCGCTCCGAGATACCGACGGACAGATCATAGGCCTGGTCGGAATCAGCAGCGATATCACGGAGCGCAAAGGTGCCGAGGAGCGCCTGAAGCGGTTTGCAGAGGAGCTGAAACGCTCGAATGCGGAACTGCAGAATTTTGCATCCGTGGCCTCGCACGATCTGCAGGAACCGCTGCGCAAGATTCAGGCCTTTGGTGACCGCTTGAAGGTGAAGTGTGGTTCGCAGCTCAGCGAGCAGGGGGCCGATTATCTCGCCCGTATGCAGAATGCCGCGCAGAGGATGCAGGTGCTCATTCAGGATCTCCTGAAGCTTTCGCGTGTGACCAGCCGGGCGATGCCGTTTGAAAAGTGTAACCTCGACGAGATCGTGCATGCCGTGATCTCGGATCTGGAGGTGCGGATCGAGCAGACAAATGCCCGGATCGAGGTCGGACCGCTGCCGGTGATCGACGCGGATGCACTTCAGATGAGACAGCTTTTCCAGAACCTGATCGCCAATGCGATCAAGTTCCAGCGCCCCGGCGAACGGCCGGAGGTCAGTATCTCCGGGCGCATCTTTGAAGTGCAGGAGCGTCTGATCCGCGGGGCTGCGCCCGGGGACGCGGTGTGCCAGATCCACGTGCAGGACAACGGCATCGGCTTTGACGAAAAATTTGCCGAGCAGATCTTTGTGGTGTTTCAGCGGCTCCACTCCCGGCAGGAGTATGAAGGCACGGGAATCGGCCTGGCAGTATGCAGAAAAATTACTGATCGCCACGGCGGATCGATTGTGGCAAAGAGCGCCGAAGGGCAGGGAGCAACATTTATTATCACCCTCCCCGTCAAGCAACCCCTCCAAACCGTTCATGAGTAGTCATACCAAGCCGATTACGATTCTGATGGCCGATGATGATCCGGATGATCGTCAACTGACAAAGGAGGCCCTCGAAGAAGGGCGCCTGATCAATGATGTGCGATTCGTGGAGGATGGTGAGGAGCTCATGAAGTACCTGCGCCGCGAGGGAAAATACGCTTCGCCAGCTGAGAACCCCCGGCCCGGGCTGATCCTTCTGGATCTGAACATGCCGAAGAAAGACGGGCGCGCCGTCCTGGAAGAGATCAAGAAAGACCCGGAGTTCCGTACGATTCCGGTGGTGGTCCTGACGACATCCAAGGCGGACGAGGATGTCTATCGATCCTACGATCTCGGCGTGAACAGCTACATCGTGAAGCCGGTGACCTTCGAGGCGCTCGTGGATATCCTCCAGACGCTGGAGAAGTACTGGTTCGAGATCGTCGAACTGCCGCCGAATAAATAGGGGAGGGGAGTTGGTTGAGGCTGGTGTGCGAGTATCCGCCTTCAGCTCCAACGGAGCGTCCTATACCAGCCTGGGGCGCAGCCCCAGGAAAACGCCGATATGAGCGCGAGGGCTGAAGGCCCGATCTATTAGTTCGATAGGGCGGGCCTTCAGCCCTTTGGCGTCGTCTACTGGAGTTCCTAGGGCTGCGCTCCAGGCTGGTATAGACCGCGCCCCGCAGCTGCGGGGCGCTCTGTGTGGGCCTCACACTACCCTTATCTCGGTTGGGTTGGGCTCAGTTAACACCCTCCTTCGGAGCTGAAATCAACTCTCGGAGGATACTTACTCACCCTCAACCCCATTCACCCTCAGCCCGGGCGAGCGGTACACCAGATCATCCTCCGTGTACATCTCCCGGTCCGGCCCCGCCGAGCGAATGTCCAACGCGTCTCTTGATTCGATGTGAAAAAAGAGCGGGGTGTTCCAGCGATCGGTTAGCTCGCCGCGATCGTTAATTGCCGAATGATCGCGGGGGATAAAGGCGAGGCGCTTCGGGTTGTTGCCGGTTAGGGCATTCACGACGGTTGCGTTGTCTTCTCCCGTGGGAATGCCGCCAAAGCGCTCGCGATAGCTATCGAACAGAGTGAACACGATCCGGAGGTCCTCCATGCCGGTGTTGCCTTTCTTCAATAAATTGTCCGCCAGTGGAGAGCGATCGGCAGGATCACTCAGCGGGGTAGGGGGAAGTGGTGAAAATGCGGGCTGCTCAGGCGTTGCGCCGGGCTCGGGCGGAGCTGGTGGAATCTCGGTAGCAACAGTTTCTCTCTCCTGCACAGCCGGGGATACTGAAGGCACTGCCCCCACCCACTCCCCAGCGGGTCGCAGCAAATACCAACCCGCAATGAGAATCATCAAGGCCGCGAGCCCTGCGACTACGAAGACAATCTTCCGCATCTGGCAACAATCGGCCTACTTCATGAATCCGAGGTCCATCGACGCGAATCGGCCGATGTTTGGCAGCACCAGCGGCATCTCGCTCGATGTGACTCCGAACCATTTCGCGAGAGTCGCGGAGTACTCATCCACGGATGTCGTCGGAATCCAACTGCCGCGGGTGCCGGTATCATCCGGACCGCCCACCTGCAGGATCGGCATCTTTCCATAGACCTGTCCGCCGTTCACTCCACCGCCGACGGCGAAATGATGCCCGCCCCACGCGTGATCCGAGCCTTTGCCGTTGCTGGAGAAGGTCCGGTTGAAATCCGACGCGGTGAAGAGCGTCACCTTGTCCGCAACGCCGAAATCGGCGGTCGCGTTGTAGAAGTCGAAAATGGCGGCATCGATCTGCTGGAGCAGGGCAGCGTGATCGTTCAACTGATCGTCGTGCGTGTCGAATCCGCCCATGGAGACGAAGAAAATCTGACGCTTCATCCCCAGCGTCTCGCGGGCGGCGATCATCCGCAGCACCATCCGGAGTTGCGCAGCGAGCGGGGTCAATCCGCCCGTGGCGGTACGGGCATTCGGAAACTTGTTATCCGCACCCGTGTCATAGGTGGGAATCTCGGCAAGGGTTGACTTCAGCAGCGTGTCATTGGCGATCGCCCGATTCACGATGCCCGCGTACTCCGCCTCAAAGAGATGCGAATAGCTCATGCCCAACGTTTCCCGGAGGGCGGCGAACTGCTCCTTGCGGGGGCTCCATGTGGAGTTCGATTCGTGGAATCCGACACTTCCGTTCGTCGTCAGGTGATACTGGGAAACGTGATTGCCGACTTGGAAGAAGTTGTTCCCGGCAATCGAGACGTTCATCGAGAGACCGGTCGCGGAATTCAGCGACTGCTTCAGGTCCGCGAGCCTGCCGGCCCAGCCGACCTTCTTCGGTGAATCCGGCACGGAGGTCTGCCACTGCACCTGCTGGTCGTTATGCGAGAAGAGATACGGCGGGATCGCCGCTCCCCCTGCGCGGAACTCGGCTTTGGTGATCGGCGCGACGAGCGTTCCTACGTTCGAAAGGAAGGCGACCTTCCCCTGATTGAAGAGCGACTGCATGCGCCCGAGGCTTGGATGCAGGCCAAACTGCCGGCCGTCACCGCCCGGGATCTCCACCGGGAGAATCTGATCCTGCGACAATGCGAGAATGCCTCGGGCTGTCTGATAGGCCTGGTATCCTGCCGTATCGCGCGGCACGAGGACGTTGTTGCCGTCATTGCCGCCAAAGAAGAACAGGCAGACCAGCGCGCGGTAATCATCCTGAGGTGTACCCTGCGCCGAGAGTGTCGCATTCAGCAGGCGCATCGTGCCCATCGCCGAGAGCAGGCCCGCGAGCTTGAATCCGGAGCAGGCCGCCTGACCTAAAAACTTCCGGCGGCTGAGAAGGTGGGATTGATCTTGCATGGGATGGCTCACTTTTGGACCGAGTACTCCGGGGAGGCTTGAATGAGATAAATGGCGACTTTCACGCGATCGGCTTGGCGGGAATCGCTGTACCCGAACCCGCTCGGCAGCGCCGCGAAGAAGCCCATGATCTTTGTCCGTAGCCCATCGGACATCTGTCCGTTGAGCAGGAGCACATTCAGATGATCGAGCAGCGCCTGCTGGTTTTCTTCCGGTGTGCGGGTTGGCGTATTCAGGATCGCCACCTCGGGTGCGACGTCCAGCTGGATGCGGGTGGATTGATTGTTCGCATCGCGCTCCGGTGTTCCGATTCCCCAGAAGATCGCCGAGTGCTGCAGATTGATCTGGCTGATCACCGATGTCTCCGACGTGATCTGGAACTCCGGCGAATACACACCCGCCTCAGCGATGCGGCCCGGCTGAATGTAGGAGGGCTGGAAGAAGTTGAAGACCGACGGCGATTTCAGCGGGGACTGATGTGACATCGAGTACTGCAGATCGATGAAGAAGCGGTCATCCCCAGACACCGGCGGCTTTGCCCGTAATGCCCGCAGCAGATGCGTCATCCGAAGGAGTGGTTCGCGCAGTTTTCCAAAAGAAGCGCTTTTCGTGTATTCCGGATTTCGGGCTTCGGGATCGAGCAACACCGCGGTGAGTGTCGCTTTCAGATCACCGCGGACTCCCCGGCCGTTGTTGTTGAAAGCGGATGCAACCCGGTAGATGTAGCCCGGGCTCGGGTTGCTCGTGACGAACCGCTGGATGAGTTGCCGCCCGATGAACGGACCCATATTCGGATGTTTGAACAGCGTATCCAGCGCGAGCTTGAGATCCTGTTCACCGGTTTGTCCGGCGGGGATGACAACGCCGTTGATGATCCGTTTCATCTCTTTGTCGTGGAACTCCGGGTACTGCACCATCTGGCGCATCTCCTCACGTGCACCCCAGAGGAAATGACTGCGCAGGTTCGACGGGGGATTCGCCGGATCGTATCCGAAGCCCCATCCGGTGAAGACATGCGCCATGCCCACGATATCGCTCTGGGTGTAAGTGGGGATCGGCATTCCGTCAGGACCCAGCTTCAGCGAGCCGTCCGGATGAAGCTGATTCAACCCGATCGTGAAAAGCTGCATCACCTCCCGCGCATAGTTTTCATCGGGCTCGGAGCCGGTAGTGGGATTCGGCTTCTGGTTCCGCGCCATGCTCAGGTACTGACCCATGATCGGGCTCAGCGTCACATCCTCGAGCAGGTTGCGGAAGTTGCCGAAGGCATGCTTCAGGAGCATGTCGTAGTAATTCGTGATGCCCTCGTGTGAGGAATCCAGCACACCGACATCCGAGACGACGAGGATCTGGCTGAGTGCGAATGCCATCCGCTGCCGGAGCTGATCTGAGCCCGCGAGAGCATGCTGCCACCAAGCTTCCTGACGCGGCATTTGCCAGCCATCCTGCTGCCCGCCTGAGCGCTCCAGCAGTTCCAGTCGCCTGGCGTGGACATAGGGGAGATGTTTGCCGATTGGCCGTTTGAACTGATCTGCGAGCCACCCTTGATAACCCAGTTTCTTCACGCGAGTGATCTCCTCCTCCGTCGGCCCAAAGGTCGCCTGTGTCAGGAACCGTGCGGCCTCCGCATCGCTCCGCACCTTCATCTGCACACCACCTGCAGGTGGCGGCTTGCGCCATTTCTTCGACGCCGCATGCAGGATGAAACTGCCGGCCAGTTCACCGTCCGCAAAACGTGCGGAGGGAATGCGAATCCAGAGTCGGCCTTTCAAGAGTGCCGCGAGTATGGCTTCCTTCGATGCAGCCGCCGAATCAAACAGCCACTCCTCCTTTGTGATCTGGCCTGCTCCCGGAGCCCACACGGTGCCGCCGCTCTTGCCGTTCTTGGAAATGAAAAGCTCGGCGCTGCCCGGAGTAGAAGTGAGCCCGCCATACGAGAGGCTGAAGTTTGCAAAAGCCTTGTTGCCCGCCACCCGGAGCGTGGCCGTGCCGTGACCGATCGATCTGGTGCCCGCAACCGGTTTCAGCGATGCGATGAAAATCAGATCCTGGGCATCATCCATGATCGCCGTCGCTTCGTTAGGCTCGCCCAGCGTGTAACTCGGATCCGGAAGCACCGTGGCGACGAGCGTCTCCGCGGTTTCCATCGCATTGTCCGAAGTCGGCACGACATCGACCGAGACGCTGTTCTGCCCGACTGGCAGGAACACGGTGCCCGAAAGCATCTCGTAATCCGCACCGCCCTGAGCCGTGCCCGAGATGCTGTAGCGGATGGTCACGGGATTGATGTTCCCGTGACGGAAAAAGGTGAAGCGGCACGGTTGCTGTTCCTTCTCGTAACCGCGAGGTACGGAAGTGCCGACCGAGATCACGTTGGTGGCGGTCAGCGAGGCGAGGACCGCCTCCCGGTCCGGCACTCGCGGAGTCGTCATTGGATTTGTGGGATCGTAACCGAGGATACTCTCTTCCCAATCGGTCACTCCGTCACCATCGGAGTCCACATCCTTCGCCAGCACTCGATACTGCACCTTGCCGGGCTTGGAGAATTTGCCGCGGAAGTTCTCAGGAGAAGTCGCCAGATACTTGCCGCTGATGACCTCCTTTTCCGTCAGCCCCGGTCCGCTCCATGCCACGGAGACATGATCTCCGCCGCCGTACTCGCGATGGTAAACCGCGAAGTAATAGGGGACCCCCGCGCGGAGTGAAATCGGTGCGGACGTTTGTAGGGGATATTTGCTCCACTCCCGCAGACTAGTCCAGCCGGGGACCGATGCGATCATCTGCTGTTTCTCCGCAGTCGCATCGGAGGAAAGGTAGAGCTGGCTGCCGTCGTCGCTCGAGATCGAGAAGGTGTACTGGCCGGTGCGCGGAGGGAGAATCCATCCGGCGATCCATTGCCCGAAGCTGTTTTCATCGGGAGAAGTCGGCGGGATCTCCAGCTCGTTCAACGTGCCGGTGAGCGTAGGCTGCACTCCATTCACCGCATTGTTCTTCACCGTATCGATGCCGCCGGAAGACATTTCTGACCACCGTGCGAAGGCAGCACTTCCCGTGAGAAAAGTCGTTGTCTTCGGAACCTCAAACTCCAGCAGGCTTCCGGTGCCCATCAGCGGAGCGCCAATATTCACCCAGCTCTGCCCGTCGGTCGAAATCTGCAGCTGATACTGTTTCCCGGCAACCGAGGGCCAGGTCAGCCGCATGCCCTTTTTCTTGATCCGGGTCGCGGTGACCTCCGGCGGAACCGACGTCAAATCGCGTGGATTCGTGCCCGCGACATACTCATTGAGATTCGACACACCGTCGCCGTCCTCATCTCCCTCCGGGAGCAGACCCGTGCCATAGGCCGCATCCCAAAGATCGCTCCAGCCGTTCCCGTCCACATCGATCACTGCCCGCGATTCCGGTGCCATCAGAAAAACCAAAGCGGCCGAAACCGCCACTGCCGCAGCCCCGCTCGCCAAAGACCGAAAAAGATGAGGTGGATGAAATCGACACATATCGCCAGTTAACAAATGTGAAGCGCGCCCTTTCCACGGCGCGGCACACATGTGCAACAGAGCACCTTCTGTGCACATCCGGGATAAAGAATTCAGGCTCCTCCGGAGCGACGCCGTCCCCGGCGTCCCGAGGGGCGGCATCTCTGGATACGTGCTCTTCCGGCGGCCGAGGACAGCCGGCCCTCCGGAAAGCGCTCAACCGCTATTTCTACAGCCCCAGCCTTGCGTTTTCGCACCACCTGCGGAAGCTGCGGCCCGACCTGCGCTGAAACATCATGTCTGTTTTCGATCAAGCCATTCGAGATGCCGCTGAAACGCTGGAAGCTATGCGCGCTCTTCAGGAACCGCTCACCGAGGCCGCTCGTCTGGTTGGCAACTGCATCACCAGTGGGCATAAGCTCCTTGTCTGCGGAAATGGCGGCAGCGCGGCGGATGGCGCGGATTTCGCCACGGAGTTTGCCTGCCGTTTCTCCCGCGACCGGCGCCCGTATCCGGCGATCAATCTCACCGCCTGCGGCAGCCTTCTCACCGCAACGGCAAACGACTACGGAATCGATGAACTTTTCGCCCGTCCCGTGCGGGCCTTCGGGCAGCCGGGCGACGTGCTGGTGGCCCTGACCACCAGCGGCAATTCAGCCAACATTCTCGGCGCTCTGAAAACCGCCGAGCAGCTTGGAATTAAAAGCATCGCACTACTCGGCCGCGACGGCGGCAAAGCGCGCGGTATGGCGACAGTGGAATTAATTGTTCCCAGCCAGATCACCGCCCGGATTCAGGAGGGGCACAAGTTTCTCCTCCACGTCCTCTGCGAGATGGTGGAACCGCTTTTGTGAGGTTGAGGGTTGAGGGGTGAGGCACGGTGAATGGCAGGAGCGCTTGCTGTGTGGAGGCGGCTCTGTCCGGAGGTTGCGAGGGAAGTGCCGCCTCTACACATTAAATGGGGGGGACCTTACTTCGCCCCGCCGCTCACCTGTGCCTTCAGGCTCGGTGCACTGAACTGCTCTGCGAGCAGCTTGTTATCCGCGGAGTAGAGCTGGACTCCATAACCGACCATCTTGTCTCCGGAGGCCTCGACCTTTTTCCCGCCCCGGAAGCCACCGCGGCCTCCGCGATTATTATTGTTACCACCTTCGAAGTGATCATCCGTGAAGCTCGTCTTCACCACGGGCGTTTCCACAATTTCGGTGCTGCGGGCTTTCACATCCGCACCCTTCTCGCCGGATTCCTTGATGATCACATCCCGGTCTTTCACGTTCTTGGCGAAGTAGTAGTACTTCAGTTTCAGTCCCATCTGATCTTGGCCGGAGCCATTGGAAAGATGCACTTTCAATGACCGTTTCTGCTGAGTCGTATGCTTGTCGCGGTCGGTACTGTTGACCTGCTCGACACGCATACGCACCGGGCTGACCTGCGCACTGGCGAGCGGAGTGAGGCTGAGAATTGTCAGGAGGAATGCAACAGGGAGGAACGGGCGGAACATGGCCCCGATGGTATTGCAATTGCTCAATGAACGCGAGTGTCTTCTCGCTTCACCATTGACTCGACGACTCGTGCGTCTTAGCTCGCCGCCGTGCAGCCCGCCATCTACCAAATCATCTTTGCGGTATTCGCCTTCATCCTGGGCGCGGCGATCGGTTCATTCCTGAACGTGTGCATCTACCGGATGCCCCGGGATATGTCGGTGAATGAGCCGCGTCGCTCCTTCTGCCCCAGCTGCAAGTACCAGATCCCCTGGTGGCGAAATCTCCCGCTGTTCTCCTGGCTCGCCCTGCGCGGGAAGTGCGCAAACTGCGGCTCTCCCATTGCCTTTCGCTACTTTGGTGTCGAGCTGCTGACGGGACTCCTCTTCCTCGCTGTATGGTTGCATGTCTGGCCGGGGAACTGGGTGCTGGCTTTCCCGTATTGGATCCTGATCAGCCTTTTCGTCGTCGCCACGTTCATCGACTTCGAGTTCTTCATCATTCCGGATGAAGTCACTATTGGAGGTACCGTTACCGGAGTGATTCTCTCCACGGCGATTCCGAAAATGATGGGAGTAACTTCTCCGATGATGGGTGCATTCTGGTCGCTCGTTGGAGCTGGTGTGGGATTCGGCCTGCTCTTCGCAGTGGTCGAACTCGGCAAGCTCGCCTTTGGCAAGAAGCGCATGAAGTTCGAGAAACCCGAGCCGCTCAAGTGGGTGCGCCGTGGGGAAGAAGCGGATATGACCGTCGGCGAAGAGCAGATGCTCTGGAGCGACTTCTTCGTGCGTGGCAACGAGCAGCTGCTGATGACCTGCAACTGGATCGACCTCGACGGCGAGCGTTTTGAAAACGTCACGGTCAAATGCGTCTGCGACTGGCTCCACATCGGGGAGCGAAAGTGGGAGCTGGTGAAGGTGGACGTGATCACGGGAGAGGTGACGGAAGTGACCTTCCCCCGCGAGGCGATGGGTTTCGGTGATGTGAAATTCATCGCCTGCATCGGAGCATTTCTCGGGTGGAAGGCGGTGCTCTTTACCGTCATGGCCTCCTCCGTGCTCGGTGCCGTTGTGGGTGTCCTCACCATCGCGATCGGCCGCCGTGAATGGTCCACCAAGATCCCGTTCGGCCCTTATCTGGCGCTCGGTGCTCTGATCTGGATTTTCGCTGGGCCGGAGTTGGTGACGTGGTACCTGAATCTCGCCGCGCCGCCGGTGCATTGAGGCCCGAGGGGATCTCCGGACTCTTTGTGTGCGGTCGCAAACAGGCCCGATGCTGGTCAAAAAACGACAGATGCAGGTTTTTACCCCATCGATGCGGGTTGAAA